>NZ_JAEPRP010000032.1:0-46690 GCF_016652895.1 Ensifer sp. SSB1 | reverse complement strand
GCAATGGCCGGCGCGGCTCAGTGACCATGCGGTCTAGTGCTCCTCCGGGTCGGCAATACTGTGCAGGCGACCGACCTTGCAGGCGATGATGCCGTCGTTCCGCTTGATGGCGCCGCTCTCTTCCAGCCATTGGATGGCGCGGTTGACCTTCGGCCGGCTGGCACCGAGTACACCGGCGATATCCGTCTGGCTCATGGTCAGCCTGAGATTGGCGCTCTCCGGCAACTCGTTGCCGTGGATCTGGCGGAGTGTCGCGAGGAAGAAGCGCGCGACACGGGCGTTGAGGTCGTAGAGTGCAATGGTCTCCAGTCGCTCGGTTGTGTCTCGTAGCTGGGCGCAGAGGAAGCGGATGACGGCCTCGGCTGCCTCCGGTCGATTGGTGACGATATCGAGAAAGGCTTTCTTGCCGATCACATAGCCCTCGGAGGCGGTCATCGCCGTGGCATCGGCGGAGCGCGTCTGGCCGTCCAGCACCGCCATTTCGCCGAAGATCGCGCCGGCCTCGTGCTGGCGCAGCATCAGCTCGCGGCCCTGCGGGGTGATCAGCGATAGCTTGATGCGCCCGGAGATGACGACAATCATGTAATTGCCTTCGTCGCCGCGCTGGAAGATTACCGTGCCGGCCGGCCACTTCCTGTAGGTCGCGATATCGGCAAGTTCGGCAATGGCATTCTTGTCGAATTCTTCAAAGATCGGAAACGAGCGCCAGAATGTCGGGCTCCTGTTGATTTCGTTCATGACATGCCCCCGGGCGGCGTCCCCTGCCGCGCCGAAATTCTTCGCCTAGCCGCTGCGTCCTTGCAATAGAAAAGAACGATTTGCTGACGATGTAGTTCCGTGTCCGCCGTCAGACGAGCGAGAGAATGCCAGCCGCAAAGGTTGACGATGTCTCCGGGTCGTTTCATTTTTGTGAACGATCTGTCGCCCGCGCGACGGCTAGCTGATTTTGAGAATGCTGGTACTTCTGTTGCCAACACCCCATTTCTCACAGGAGCCTCGCATGCCTCAGAATGTTGTCGTCCTCGTCGGACGCGTCCTGCTCTCTATCATGTTCATCATGTCCGGTTTCAGCAAGCTGATGGATCCGTCGGGCACTGCCCAGATGATCACCGGCGCCGGCTGGCCGGCACCGACCGCACTCGCCTACCTCGCTGGCCTCTTCGAGCTGGTGGCCGGCCTTGCCGTTCTCGTCGGCTTCCAGACCAAGATTGCCGCCTATCTGCTGGGTCTGTTCAGCCTGGTCACGGCGTTCGCCTTCCACAGCGGCGCAATCAGCATCCCGAACTTCCCGCCGGAAGCCAACGGCCTGTTGACCGTCTTCAACGGCCTGATGATGATGAAGAACGTTGCTATCGCCGGCGGTTTCTTCGTGCTGGCCGCCTTCGGCCCCGGTGCCTTGTCGGTCGACAAGCGCGGCGCCTGAGACTTGGTCTCGCCGCAATCACAAAAGCCCGCCGTCCATCGGCGGGCTTTTTGCGTTTCAGGGATAGATCACGCCCTTGCGCAGGATGACGTTGCCGTAGAGCCTGGGTTCACTCGTCTGGACCACGGTGTGGGCAGCCCTCACCCGCGGGTAGAAGTCCGCGCCGAGCAAGGGAATGACCGGGCGGTCCGGCTCATGCCGGCTGCAGCATGCGATGATCTCGCTGTGCACCGGGTCGAGCGCGTCCCTGTCCTGCTTGACCGTGGCACGGAAGATCGCTTCGGGCACGAAATCATCGATCGGGAAAACGCTGAGGATGGCGTCGAGCACCGGGATCAACGGGTGTCCGTCGAGACGGACGAGACGGCGCGCGTGCTCCTGCCCCGGGTAGTTGCCATCGACCAGCGCGATCTCGTCGCCATGGCCCATCGCCCGGAGCGTTGCCAGCAGCTCGGGACTGAGGATCGGGTTAATTCCTTTCAGCATCAGCCGAGCTCCTTGAAGAGGACATTGGTGTCGAGCAGGTAGCGGGAGAAGAGCGGCAGGCTGGCGCCGCCGATGGCGCGCGCATGGCTGCCGACGATGCCTTCCACCAGCTCCGGAATGGTCACGCCCTGAAGGTCGAGCTCATAGAGCGCCTTGCGCGTGGCGGCGAGCAGCCGGGCGCGGACCCAGGGCGGGAAGCCGCCATCGATGACGACGGCGGAGAAGTCGACGATGGAAACGGCCGACACGACCGCCTGGGCGAGTGCTGCGCCACAGTCGTCGATCCAGACGTCCAGCGGCTCGCCGAAATCGATCCAGTCATCGGCCGAGTACCAGAGTGGCCGCGGATCGATGCCGCGTGCGCGCAAGAGGTTCTCGAGCACGAAAACCGAGGCGATCTTCAGGAGCTGGATAGTCTTGCCGTCCTTGCCTGAGACCGGCAGCGGGCCAACGGCGCCGGCGGTGCCGGTGCGTCCGGAAAAGAGTGCTGAGTTCAGGACGACGCCGCCGCCGATGAACGAGCCGATGTAGAAATAGACGAAGTCCGGATAGCTGGCGCCGACGCCGAACGCGAGTTCCGCGCCGCAGGCGCTGGTGCCGTCATTCTGCAGAAAGACCGGATAGGTGGTGCGGGCCGAGACTGCCGCCTGCAGATCGACGTCGCGCCACTTGTTCATTTCCTCGCGTGGGGCGCCCACTTCCTCCGCCCAGTTCCAGAGCTCGAAGGGCGTGGCGATGCCGATGCCGGCGATCCGCTTCCTCTGGTCCGGTGAGAGCTGCTGTTCGAGCTTGGCCATGCCGGAAATGATGAAGTCGACGAGATCGCCGGGCAGCGGATAGGCGTGCACATGGTGCAGATGCAGCCGGATGCTGCCGACGAAATCCATCAGCACGAGATCGGCGCTGCGCCGGCCGATCTTGACGCCGAAGGAAAAGACCGCGTCCGGATTGAGCCGCATCGGCGTCGAAGGCTGTCCGACCTTGCCGCGAACCGGATCGCCCTTGACCAGAAGGCCATCGCTTTCCAGCGCCCGCATGATGACCGAAACGGTCTGCGCCGAAAGGCCCGAGCGGCGAGCGATATCGGCCTTCGAAAGGCCGCCGTGACGCCTGACCAGCGACATGACCAGGCGCTCATTGTAGGCGCGCACACGCGTCTGGTTGGCGCCGCCGCTCGGGTCGATGACTTCAGGTTGCGTCGGTCCCCGATCAGGACCGTCTGTCAATGACATGCCACCGTCTCCTCCCGTTGGCACTGGATCATAAATGAGAGCGGGATGCGGGCGGAAAACCGCATGCGATTTTCCCTGATCCCGTTCTGGTGCCCGCTTGGCGCAGGTCTCTTGTTTCCACTTGTCGCGGCTCTGTCAATTTGATGGGCGCACCAATCCTCCGGCGGAGCGTCGTCATCGCAAGAATGACACATCGAAATAATAATTCAATTTGATTTATTTATTGACACCCCGGAAATTTAGTGTTTGTTTTTATCTCGGAAGCGTCGCTCGCAGCGGAGGAGAATGCTGCGGTGGCGTGGCCTGGGCCGGTACGCCGGCACGATTTTCAATCCTTGGGAGGATTTCATGAAGAAGACTGTTCTTTCCGCCGCTTTCGGCGCGCTGTCGCTTGGCGTCGTCTTCGCCGCGCCGGCGCAGGCCGCCGATGTCAGCGCCTGCCTGATCACCAAGACCGATACCAACCCGTTCTTCGTCAAGATGAAGGAAGGCGCGACCGCCAAGGCCAAGGAACTCGGCGTGACGCTGAAGGCCTATGCCGGCAAGATCGACGGCGACCATGACAGCCAGGTGGCTGCGATCGAATCCTGCATCGCCGATGGCGCGAAGGGCATCCTGATCGCGGCTTCCGATACCAAGGCGATCGTCGACCAGGTGAAGAAAGCGCAGGATGCCGGCCTGCTGGTGATTGCCCTCGATACGCCGCTTGATCCGGCAACCGCAGCCGACGCGACCTTTGCAACCGACAACCTGCTGGCTGGCAAGCTGATCGGCCAATGGGCTGCGGCCACCATGGGCGAAGGCGCCAAGACCGCCAAGATCGGCTTCCTCGATCTGACGCCGTCGCAGCCGACGGTCGACGTCCTGCGCGACCAGGGCTTCATGATCGGCTTCGGCATCGACCCGAAGGACCCGAACAAGATCGGCGACGAGGATGATCCGCGCATCGTCGGCCACGACGTGACCAACGGCAACGAAGAGGGTGGCCGCAAGGCCATGGAAAACCTTCTGCAGAAGGATCCGGATATCAACGTCATCCACACCATCAATGAGCCGGCTGCCGTCGGCGCCTATCAGGCGCTGAAAGCCGTCGGCAAGGAAAAGGACGTGTTGATCGTCTCCGTCGACGGCGGTTGCCCGGGTGTCAAATCGGTCGCCGAAGGCGTCATTGGCGCCACCTCGCAGCAGTACCCGCTGATGATGGCCGCACTCGGCATCGAGGCAATCAAGAAGTTCGCCGATACCGGCGAAAAGCCGAAGCCGACCGAAGGCAAGGACTTCTTCGACACCGGTGTTTCGCTCGTGACCGACAAGCCGGCTGCCGGCGTCGAATCGATCGACACCAAGGTCGGCACGGATAAGTGCTGGGGCTGATCGCCTCTACGTTTCGAACGCATGAACGAGCTACGGAAGGGCGGCCCCGGCCGCCCTTCGCGTAAGCGCCGATGTCTTTGACAAGGCGATGAAAACCGCGCAGCTTCTTGTAAGAGTGCTGATGCCCGCCACACGGTGGGCGGGCTGTGCACCGAGCAGCATCGCAACCCCTTGGGAGTGGGGTTCACGGGAGGAAGGTCCATGGGCGAGCCCAACGCAGCCGCACAGCCATCCCAGGAATTCGAAAAAGTCCTGGTCAACAGTTCGACGCAGGTCGCGTCGTTCGATACGCATGACAAGACAGCGGTCCAGAAGATCCAGCATTTCCTGCATTCGACCCCGGCAGCCGTGCCGTTCATCGTCCTGGTCGCCGCGATCCTGATCTTCGGCATGGCCATCGGGGGCAAGTTCTTCTCGTCCTATACGTTGACCCTCATCCTGCAGCAGATCGCCATCGTCGGTATTCTCGGCGCAGCGCAGACACTGGTGATCCTGACGGCCGGCATTGATCTTTCGATCGGCGTGATCATGGTGCTCTCGGCGGTCATCATGGGCAATTGCGCCGTGACCTACGGGCTTCCCGCGCCAATCGCGATTTTCCTCGGCTTTGTCGTCGGCGGCGCTTGCGGCTTCCTCAACGGTTTCCTCGTCTCCAGGGTCAAGCTTCCGCCGTTTATCGTCACGCTCGGCACCTGGTACGTGATCATGTCGACGAACTTCATCTACTCCGCCAACGCTACGATCCGCGAGGCCGATGTGACGGCGGTCACCCAGATGCTCCACGTCTTCGGCGTCAGCTTCAAGGTGGGCTCTGCGGTGTTCACGCTTGGCGTAGTGATGATGGTCGTGCTGGTCTTCGGCCTCTGGTACGCGCTCAACCACACCGCCTGGGGACGGCACCTCTATGCTGTCGGCGACGATCCGGAAGCCGCCAAGCTCTCCGGTATCCGCACCAGCCGCGTGCTCCTCAGCGCCTACACGCTCGCCGGTCTGATCGCCGCTCTTGCCGCCTGGGTCTCGATCGGCCGCAATGGCTCGATCTCGCCCTCCGCAGCCGTCACCGACTACAATCTGCAGGCCATCACTGCGGCCGTGATCGGCGGTATCTCGCTGTTCGGTGGACGCGGATCGATCCTTGGCACGCTGATCGGTGCGATGATCGTCGGCGTGGTCTCCATGGGCCTCAACATGCTGGGTGCCGACCCGCAATGGAAAGTCTTCCTCACCGGCGTTTTGATCATCACCGCCGTCGCAATCGACCAATGGATCAGAAAGGTAGCAGGCTGATGGCTCAGGAACCCATTCTCACCGCACGCGGCCTGGTCAAGCGATATGGTCGGGTCACCGCGCTCGATCATGCGGATTTCGATCTCTATCCCGGCGAAATCCTCGCCGTGATCGGCGACAACGGTGCCGGCAAGTCCTCGATGATCAAGGCGATTTCCGGCGCCATCTCGCCGGATGAAGGCGAGATAAGGCTGGAAGGCAAGCCGGTGAATTTCCGCTCGCCGATGGATGCGCGAACGGCCGGTATCGAGACGGTCTATCAGAACCTGGCACTGTCGCCGGCGCTGTCGATCGCCGACAACATGTTCCTCGGTCGCGAAATCCGCAAACCCGGCCTCATGGGCAAGCTCTTCCGCACGCTTGACCGGGCCGAGATGGAGAAGAAGGCGCGGGCCAAACTGTCCGAGCTCGGCCTGATGACCATCCAGAACATCAACCAGGCGGTGG
The DNA here is from genome assembly GCF_016652895.1 of Ensifer sp. SSB1. Taxonomy (NCBI): domain Bacteria; kingdom Pseudomonadati; phylum Pseudomonadota; class Alphaproteobacteria; order Hyphomicrobiales; family Rhizobiaceae; genus Ensifer; species Ensifer sp. SSB1. The sequence goes on along the minus strand of NZ_JAEPRP010000032.1, from coordinate 40,441 downwards.
AAACGCTCTCGGGCGGCCAGCGCCAGGGCGTGGCGGTGGCCCGTGCCGCAGCCTTCGGCTCCAAGGTGGTGATCATGGACGAGCCGACAGCCGCGCTCGGCGTCAAGGAAAGCCGGCGCGTGCTGGAGTTGATCCTTGACGTGCGTTCGCGCGGTCTGCCGATCGTCTTGATCTCGCACAACATGCCGCATGTGTTCGAGGTGGCCGACCGGATCCATGTTCACCGTCTCGGCAAGCGCCTCTGCGTCATAAATCCGAAGGAGCACACGATGTCGGATGCGGTGGCCTTCATGACCGGCGCCAAGGAGCCGCCGCGCGAGGCGCTTGCGGCATGAACGTCGAGCCGATCGCCAACGAAATCCTGAAGCGGGCGGCCGGCGGCGCCGCCCGTTTCGTCGTCGCCATTGCCGGTCCGCCCGGTGCCGGCAAGTCGACGCTTTCGGATGCACTCGCCGAGACGCTGGTGGCCGGTGGCGAAAAGGCGGCGGTGCTGCCGATGGACGGTTTCCATATGGACAATGCCGTTCTGGAGGAAAAGGGCCTGCTGCCGCGCAAGGGAGCGCCGGAAACCTTCGACGTCAGGGCGTTCCTGTCGACTGTTGCGGCAGTGCGCGCCAATGATGGCGAGGTGCTGGTGCCGGTCTTCGATCGTACGCGAGAGATCGCGATCGCCTCTGCCCGGATCGTCTCACCCGAGACCCGCATCGTTCTGGTGGAAGGCAACTATCTGCTGCTCGACGAGTCGCCGTGGAACAAGCTGGAGGGCGCCTTCGATTTTACCATCTTCATCAATCCAGGCGTTGAGGAGCTGGAGCGGCGACTTTTGAAGCGCTGGTACGATCATGGTTATGACGAGGAGGCGGCGAAGCGAAAAGCCTTCGGCAACGACATTCCGAATGCCCGCCGCGTCGTTGACCGTCAGCGGCCGGCCGATCTGGTGCTAGCGGATTTCTGAGCGATGGTTGGATTGTCGATTGTGTTTCCTGGCGCATTGGTGATATCGAGACGCGGTTCCACCACATGAGAAACCGCCCGCGACCCGCACCTGCCGGCTGCAAAGCCGCGCGCGCGGGTCGGGCGCGACGAGCCTGGAGCGGCGGATTTCCGTCTGCGCCTGCTCTGACCTAGGAGAACGCTGACCATGCAAGACCTCGTAATCCGCCGGCCGGATGATTGGCACCTTCACCTGCGCGACGGCGATATGCTGAAGGGCGTTATCGCCGATACCAGCCGCCATTTCGCCCGCGCGATCATCATGCCCAACCTGGTTCCGCCTATCGTCACGACGGCAGATGCGAGCGCCTATCGAGAGCGTATCCTCTCGGCGATCCCAACCGGGGACCGGTTCGAGCCGCTGATGACGCTTTATCTGACCGCAGGTACCAGCCCCGACGACGTCGAGGCCGGCCACAGGAGCGGCCTCGTCAAGGCCGTCAAGCTCTATCCCGCGGGCGCGACGACCAACTCGCACAGCGGCGTGCGCAACATCGATGAGGCGATGCCGGTGCTGGAGCGCATGGCGAAGATCGGCCTGCCTCTCTGCGTGCATGGCGAGGTCACGAGCTCGGATGTCGATATCTTCGACCGCGAGGCCGTGTTCATCGAGACCGTGCTCGATCCGCTGCGCAAGCGGCTGCCGGAGCTGAAGGTGACGATGGAGCATGTCACCACCAAGGACGGTATCGACTACATCAAGGCGTCGAAGGCGAACCTTGCGGGTTCGATCACCACCCATCACTTGATCATCAACCGCAACGCCATTCTCGTCGGCGGGATCAAGCCGCATTACTACTGCCTGCCGGTTGCCAAGCGCGAGAACCATCGCCTGGCGCTGCGCGCTGCCGCGGTTTCCGGCGACAAGCGCTTCTTCCTCGGCACGGACTCGGCACCCCATGTCGATCCGCTGAAGGAGTGCGCCTGCGGCTGCGCCGGCATCTACACTTCGATCAACACCATGAGCTGCCTGGCGCATGTGTTCGAAGAGGAAGGCGCGCTCGACAGGCTCGAAGCCTTCGCCTCGCTGAACGGCCCCGCCTGGTACGGCCTGCCGGTCAACGAGGAAACGATCACGCTGCGCAAGCAGGCAGAGGTTGTCACCTATCCGAAGAAGATCGAGACCGGCGCCGGTCCGGTCACCGTGTTCGATCCGATGTTCCCACTGCACTGGGCCGTCGTCTGATCGCCACTGCATAATTCCTTGGATCGGATGGATCCAAGGACAAAATTATGCAGCAGTCAATGATGTTGCAGCGACCTTTGCGCGTCTGAACAGACGCGCGGCGCTGCAGAGAATTGAAGGAGAGTTTGATGTTTTCCAACGCGTTCACCGACAAGGCCGTCATGGCCGAGCTGGTCGCCAAGATGCTCTGGGAGATCAAGGCCGTGCATTTCAGCGCCGACAAGCCCTACAAGCTATCGTCCGGCATGGCGAGCCCGGTTTACATCGACTGCCGCAAGCTGATTTCCTATCCGCGCATCCGTTCGGCGGTGATGGATTTTGCTGCAGCGTCGATCCTGCGCGAAGCCGGTTTTGAGAAGTTCGACGTGGTGGCCGGTGGCGAAACTGCGGGCATTCCCTTTGCCGCGATGCTCGCCGAGCGCCTCGGCCTGCCGATGATCTATGTCCGCAAGGCGCCCAAGGGCCACGGCCGCAACGCCCAGATCGAAGGCCATATGCCGGAAGGCGCCCGCGTCCTCGTCATCGAGGACCTGACGACGGCCGGCGGCTCGATGTTCAAGTTCATCGACGCCATCCGTGCGGCTGGCGGCATCGTCGACCATGGCATTGCGCTCTTCTACTACGACATCTTCCCGGAAGCGGTCGGCGAGATGAAGGGCAAGGGCGTCGACCTGCACTGGATCGCCACCTGGCGCAACGTGCTAGCGGTTGCCCGCGAGCAGAAGCTGTTCGACGAGAAGACGCTGGGCGAAGTCGTGGCCTTCCTCACCGCGCCGCTCGCTTGGTCGGGCCGCAACGGTGGCGTGAGCGCGCTGGCATAATGTTCGACGAGGCCCCGGTTCCGCCGGGGCCTCGTCGAGTCTTGAGTTATTCGTTTTAAATCGATTGAAATACTATCGGGGAGGAAAAGCCGATGATCGTATGTTGCGGAGAAGCGCTGATCGACATGCTGCCGCGGGACACGACCGCGGGCGAGAATGCTTTCGCGCCCTATGCTGGCGGGGCGATCTTCAACACGGCGATCGCGCTCGGGCGGCTCGGCATTCCGACCGGCTTTTTTACCGGCCTCTCCGACGACATGTTCGGCGATATCCTGCGCGAGACGCTGAAGGCGGCGAACGTGGATTTCGGCCCCTGCGCGACCCTCTCGCTGCCTACGACGCTCGCCTTCGTCAAACTCGTCAACGGCCATGCGAGCTACGCCTTTTTCGACGAAAACACCGCCGGACGCATGATCGCCCGCGAGCACCTGCCGGCGCTCGGCGATTTCTGCGAGGCGCTGCACTTCGGCGCGATCAGCCTGATCCCGGAGCCCTGCGGCTCGACCTATGAAGCATTGATGACGCGCGAGCACGAAAAGCGGGTGATCTCCTTCGATCCGAACATCCGTCCCGGCTTCATCAAGGATAGGGAAGCCCATCTCGCGCGCATGAACCGTATGGCGGCGATGTCGGATATCATCAAGTTCTCCGACGAGGATATCGCTTGGTTCGGCATGGAGGGCAGCCACGACGATCTTGCTGCCGAATGGCTGAAGCGCGGACCGAAGCTGGTGCTGATCACCAAGGGTGCCGATGGCGCCGTCGGCTATACGGCGCGTCACAAGGTCGAAGTCGCCGGCGAAAAGGTCACGGTGGTCGATACGGTCGGCGCCGGCGACACGTTCGATGCCGGCGTGCTGGCGTCGCTGAAGCTCGCCGGTCTCCTGACCAAGGCCGATGTCGCCGATCTCACCGAAACCGCCGTCCGCAACGCGCTGGCGCTCGGCGCCAAGGCGGCGGCCGTCACCGTCTCGCGCGCTGGCGCAAACCCGCCGTGGAAGCACGAAATCGGCCTCTGAGCTTTTCTTATTCTTCCGGTTCCGGGCGGTATTCCAGGATATCGCCCGGCTGGCATTCCAATGCGGCGCAGATCTTCTCCAGCGTATCGAAGCGCACGCCTTTCACTTTTCCCGATTTCAACAGCGAGATGTTCTGCTCGGTGATCCCCACCTGCTCGGCGAGATCGCGTGAGCGGACTTTCCGTTTCGCCAGCATTACATCGAGATTGACGACAATCGGCATGCGTTAGACGAAGCTCCTGTTCTCCGCTTCGACCCCCGACGCGATGACCATAACGTGGCCGAGGCCGACGACGAGCCCGGACATCAGCATCACGATGATGGTGCCTCCGTTGATGTCGAACATGACTGAGTGTCCCGTCGTGCCGGGATTGTCGTAGGTGACCGCCAGGATACCGATTGCGTTGCTGATCGTTATGCACAGCGAACCGGCGATCGCCGTCAGTCCCACCCGCCGAAGCAGAACGCCGTTGCGGCCGGAGAGGATCTCGCCGCGCTGAAAGCCATCGAAAAGCTGCCAGGCAAAGACGAGGCCGGCGATGACGAGTGCATTGTTGATCGCAGTCAGGAAAATGACCGTGGCGATTGCGCGGTAGGAAAGGGTGATGATTTCCACGCGCGGAAAGACGATGTCGCGTATTTCCTGCTCGAAGCCCTGCCGGTCGAAGAAAATCTGCCAGTGCCCGTAGACGACGGCAGAGCAAAACAACGCGCCGCTCAAAACCACCATGACCTTCATGAATCGGCTGAGCTTGCGCAGCCTCTCGGCGGTATTCGGCATCAAAATTCCTTTATCGTTTGACTTGTATTTTTATCGTAAAACAATAAGTAATTGTCGTCAATTGTGATTTTGGTGTCGCGCCATGCCTTTTCGTTTTCTCAAAAACCCTTTCCTTTTCCTGCTGTTGAACCTGCTTGCCGCCAGTGCGGCACTGAACGTCGGCTCGATCGACAAGTTGTCGAGGCTCGACCCCTCGAAGACCAATCCGGCCGATCTTCGTGTCGCGCTCGTCGTACCGAAGGAGCTCGTCCTGAGGCGAGGCGATGCCACGCTGGGGCTCTCCTGGCGGGACGGGAATGCTCCTCCGGAGAGCCAGAACTATGCGCTCGACGTTCAGGCGGGAGGGGTGTCGAGTTCCGTACTCGCAGACCGCATATCTTCGGGCGAGACGCTCTACGTTTTGGCGCTCGCTGAGACCGATGCCGCACGTTTGCGGGTGTTGCAGGCGAAGATCGCATTGGCACAAGGGAACGCGCCCGGCAACCGTGGCAGCCTGTCGGTCAATTTCTCGGGCGGCTGCTGGCGTGGTGACTTCCCGGCGGGCCGCAAGGTCGCGGTCAATGCCTGGATGCAGTTGGCGCCGGACACGGACTATTTTCCGGTGTTGTCGAATCTCGATCTGATGCAGGTGCTGAAACCAGCGGGCGCCATGGCGCTACCGGCCTGCGCAAAATGATGGGGCCCGAGGTGCGACGCGCGCCTCGGGCCTTGTTGCTTAGAGCTGTGCGGTTCCGGGGTGAACCACGCGGGCCTGGTTAATGCGCGGCCTTCAGCAAGGCTGCTACCAGACCTGCGGTCGAAGAATCGTGACCGGCTGCACTCTCCTTGCCTTCGACAACAGGAAGCAGGCCGGTTGCCAGCTCCTTGCCGAGCTCGACGCCCCACTGGTCGAAGGAGTTGATGTTGAACAGCGCACCTTCGACGAAGACGCGGTGCTCATAAAGGGCAATGAGCCGACCGAGCGCGAAGGGATCGAGCTGGTCGTAGACGATCGTCAGCGACGGGCGGTTGCCGGTGAAGACGCGGTGCGGAGCAATCTTGTCGGCCTTGGCATCGGCCATGCCCTTGGCGGTCAGCTGTGCCTTGGCCTCGGCAAGCGTACGGCCCTTCATCAGCGCCTCGGACTGTGCCAGGCAATTGGCAATCAGCAGTTCGTGCTGGTGGCGCAGGTTCTTCTCGTGGCCGTTGGCGGCGATCATGAACTCGGCCGGGATGATGTCCGTGCCCTGGTGGATGAGCTGGTAGAAGGCGTGTTGGCCATTGGTGCCGGGCTCGCCCCAGACAACCGGACCGGTCGAGTACTCGACGGGCGTGCTGTCGAGCGTGACCGCCTTGCCGTTCGATTCCATGTCGAGCTGCTGCAGGTAGGCCGGGAAGCGCGACAGGCGCTGGTCATAGGGCAGGATCGCGCGCGACGGGTAGCCGAGCACGTTGCGATGGTAGAAGCCGAGCAGGCCGAGCAGAACCGGAATGTTCTCACGGATCGGCGCGGTGCGGAAATGTTCGTCGATGGCATGACCGCCATCGAGGAAGCGGCCGAAATTCTCCTTGCCGATGGCGATCATCAGCGGCAGGCCGATCGCCGACCAGATCGAGTAGCGCCCGCCGACCCAGTCCCAGAAACCGAAGACGCGAGCGTGGTCGATGCCGAAGGCGGCTACCTTGTCGAGTGCGGTCGAGACGGCAGCGAAGTGATGGCCGACGGCAGCTTCGCCGAGCTTGTCGGCGATGAAGGCGCGAGCTGTCGCGGCATTGGTCATCGTCTCGATGGTGGTGAAAGTCTTCGAGGCGATGATGAAGAGCGAGGTTTCCGGATCGACGAGCTTCAGCGTGTCGGCGATATGGGCGCCGTCGATGTTGGAAACAAAGTGTAGGCGCGGACCATCATGGAAAGGTGCTAGCGCCAGCGTCGCCATGACGGGGCCGAGGTCGGAGCCGCCGATGCCGATGTTTATGACGTCGGTGATCTTCTTGCCGGTCGCACCCTTGAGCGCTCCCGAGCGGACGCCGTCGGCGAAAGCGCCCATGGCGGCAAGCACGCCGTTGACGTCGGGCATCACGTCCTTGCCGTCGACGAGGATGGGGCGGTTGCCGCGGTTGCGCAGCGCCGTGTGCAGCACGGCGCGCTCCTCGGTGATGTTGATGATGTCGCCGCGGAACATCGCGTCCCGCTTCTCCTCGACCTTGGCCGCCTTGGCGAGCGCTTCCAGGCCGTCGAGCACCTTGTCGTTGACGGCGCATTTCGAATAGTCGAACAGCATATCACCGAGCGTGGTGCTGAAGCGCTGGAAGCGATCGGCGTCGCTGGCGAAGGCCGCGCGGATATCGGTTGCGTTGGTCTCAGAGGCGGTTGCTTTGAGTTGGTCGACAAGCGCTTTCATCGCGGGGCTCCTTGGTCGGACAGTGTGTCGGACAATCGCCTGCGTAGCTATTCGCTTTAAGTGGACCAAATCAAGACTGGAAAACCGCCGAAGTGGCGGTTTTCAGGATTTTTTAAATCGTTTGAATTTTGGAGTAGTTTACCCGCGCAGGTCCTTGCGCAGGATCTTGCCGACATTGGTCTTTGGCAATTCGGTACGGAATTCGACGAAACGCGGGCGCTTGTAGTTGGTGAGATTGGCGGCGCAGTGACGCTTGACGTCGTCCTCCGTCAGTGCGGGATCCTTCTTGACCACGAAAAGCTTGACCGCCTCGCCGGAGTGCTCGTCCGGGATGCCGATCGCGGCGCATTCGAGGATGCCGGGATGGGTCATCGCCACTTCCTCGATCTCGTTCGGGAAAACGTTGAAGCCCGAGACGAGGATCATGTCCTTCTTGCGGTCGACGATCTTGACGAGTCCGGCCGCGTTCATGAAGCCGACATCGCCCGAGCGGAAGAAGCCATCCGGCGAGATCGCCTTGGCGGTTTCATCAGGCCGCTGCCAGTAGCCGGCCATCACCTGCGGGCCGCGGATGCATATCTCGCCGACTTCACCGATCGGCAAGGTGTTGCCCTGGTCGTCGCGGATTTCGACATCGGTGGACGGGATCGGCATGCCGATCGTGCCGGTGAACTCGGTTGCGTCGAGGATGTTGGCCGTTGCCACTGGCGAGGTCTCCGACAGGCCGTAGCCTTCGGCGATCGAGCATCCGGTCATCTGTTTCCAGCGTTCGGCGACCGGGCGCTGGATCGCCATGCCGCCGCCGAAGGTCAGCATCAACGACGAGAAGTCGAGCTTCTGGAACTCCGCATTGTTCATCAGTGCGTTGAACAGCGTGTTGAGGCCGGGGAAGATGTTGGTCTTGTGCTTGCCCAGTTCCTTGACGAAGCCCGGAATGTCGCGCGGATTGGGGATCAGGATGTTGTTGCCGCCAGTGGCAAGCCCCATCAGTGAATTCACCGTGAGCGCGAAGATATGATAGAGCGGCAGCGCGCACATGAAGACGAGGTTGTCGGGGCGTGCGCGCGAGCGAAATGCCGTCTCGAACCAGATCTCCATCTGCGCCATGTTCGACAGCAGGTTCGAATGGGTGAGGGTCGCACCCTTCGAGACCCCGGTCGTGCCGCCGGTATATTGCAGGAAGGCGACATCGCTTGCGGCGACGTTCGGCTTCTTCATTGTGTTGCGGCCGCCCTTGGCAAGCGCGCTCTTGAAGGGGAGGTGGCCGGGGATCGACCAGGCGGGAACCAGCTTCTTGATCCGGCGCACCACCAGATTGACGATCGCACCCTTCAGACCAAGCATGTCGCCCATCGTGGCGACGACGACGTGTTTAACCGAGGTCTTGTCGAGGACCTGCTGCACCGTATGCGCAAAGTTCTCGAGAACGAAGATCGCCTTGGCGCCGGAATCGACCAACTGGTGCTGCAATTCGCGCGGCGTATAGAGCGGGTTGACGTTCACCACGGTGAAGCCGGCTCTGAGAATGCCGTAAACGATGACCGGGTTCTGCAGGACGTTGGGCATCATCACCGCGACGCGATCGCCCTTGGCAAGGCCAAGGGACTGCAGCCAAGCGCCGATCTTGGCGGACTCGGCATTGAGGTCGGCAAAGCTCAACGTCTTGCCCATGCAGGTGAAGGCCGGACGGTTCGAATAACGGGCAACGGCGTGGTCGAAGAACTCGCCGATCGATTTATAGGGTAGGGGGCCGATTTCGGCGGCTATTCCGGATGGATAGGATTTCAGCCAGATCTTGCCTGGGCTGGTACCCGTTTGTTGTGCGCTGACTTCCGCCATGACCTCTCTCCCTCTGGTCGCCACAGGCTGGCCTGCTCGCGGCCTGAGAAAATCCCTCCCGACCTTCTCATGCCGATGAAGATGATGCTTTTGATACACCTCTTCAAGCTGAGATTCGGGATTATCTAACTTTGACGTAAACGTCAACCAAGCTTACGGTTAACAGGCGCTGACTGCGCTCCCGAAAAAGTATGACGAGAGCTGCAAAAGCTTTGCCTGCCAAGGGAAAACACTGTATTGCATTGCAGCATATCCTTGTTGGTTCGATCCGACATCCGCCGATATATTCCCCAGATTCTTCTCCGGTCTTCTCCCTTGGGTCGGACGATGCAGGCTATTGCTCATGTGTGACGAAGCTTATTCCTCCGCCGTCGAACCGCGCCGGGCGCGCGTCTCCGCCGCCGAAGTGGCGCTCGCCGTCGGCGGCTTCGGGATCGGCACCGGCGAATTCGCCATCATGGGTCTGTTGCCGCAGGTCGCCGATGATGTTGCTGTGTCGGTGCCGCGGGCCGGGGCCGTGATCAGCGCCTATGCGCTCGGCGTGGTCGTCGGTGCGCCGTTGATTGCGGTGCTGGCCGCCCGCTTCTCCCGCTTCCGCGTGCTGCTCGCACTGATGCTGATCTTCGCCGTCGGCAATTTCGCCAGTGCGATCGCGCCGGACTTCTACACGCTGATCGCCGCGCGCTTCTTCGCCGGCCTGCCGCATGGTGCCTATTTCGGCGTTGCCGCCCTGGTCGCGGCGGGTCTCGCGCCGCCGCACCAACGGGCCCGCGCCGTTGGCCGGGTGATGATGGGGCTGACGATCGCCACCCTTTTCGGCACGCCGCTCGTCGCCTGGTTCGGCCAGGCGCTCGGCTGGCGGTCCGCCTTTGCGATCGTCGGCGCTATCAGCCTTTTGACCGTGGCGCTGAGCTTCGTCCACGTGCCGCGCGACAAGGGCAACCCGAAGGCGACGCCGCTCCGCGAACTGGGAGCGCTCGGCAAGCTGCAGGTCTGGCTGATGCTCGGCATCTGCGCCATCGGCTGCGGCGGCATGTTCGCGGTCTTCAGCTACATCACCCCGGCGCTCACCGAAGTCGCGGGTGTCTCGCTTGCCAATGTGCCGATCATGCTGTCGGTCTTCGGCGCCGGCATGATCCTCGGCAACATCGTGGGCGCGCGACTTGCCGACTGGGCGCTGTTGCCGGCGATCGGCATCGCCATCGTCTTCAACATCTTTGCCTATGTGCTCTTCTATTTCACCATGGGCAATCCGTGGATCGCGATCGTCAACGTGCTCTTCATCGGCGGCGGTTTCGCGGTCGTGCCGGGTGTGCAGACGCGGCTGATGGATGTCGCCGGCGAGGCACAGACACTGGCGGCGGCACTCAGCCATTCCGCCTTCAACCTTGCCAATGCGCTGGGCGCCTGGCTTGGCGGCGCCTCGATCGCCGCAGGCTATGGCTGGACCTCCACCGGTCTTGTCGGTGCCGTTCTCGGTGTTGCCGGCTTCGGCATCTTCCTCGCATCCGTCTTCGTCGATCGTGCTCAGCCCCCCGCTCGCCTGGCCGCAAAGCCTGCGGCGGAATGACCGGCTTTGCCGAAAGAAGGCCTGGAGAACTTGCACCCTCCTAAATTTTTCTGTCATGTCCCGCCGCTAGCGTCGCTTATGGCCCTGAAACTACCGTAAAGCAGGGGCAAAGGGGCGGCGCGCGGCACTAGGCAGGCTGGCAAGGCCGCGGGTTTGTTGTAAGCTCGTCGGAAGACGGAGGATCATTGGTGCAATTGGGTAATCGCGAACGAGAGAACTTTGCGGTGGAGCCACGGCTCCTCGGGCACACAGCCATTTCGCGCCATGCCCTTGTCGGCCCGATGACCGCTGCCCGCTGGATGCTGGTCTTCGTTCTCCTTGCAGGCGTCTATTTCTTCCATGGCTTCGTGGTGCCGGTGCTGGCCGCCGTCGTCATCGGTTTTGCCAGCTGGCCGATCTACCGCCGGCTGCTTGCCGCCGTGAACGGCAATCGCACGCTCGCCGCGACCATCGCCATCGTTTGCGTCATTTCCTTCATCGTCGTGCCGATCTCGATCGCCGCGGTCTATGCGGTCGATGAAGTACGCGACTGGGTCGTCTGGGCGGTCGAGACCAATGCCAATGGTGCACTGGTCCCTGCCTGGCTGTCCGGTATCCCGGTCGCCGGCGCCTGGCTCGGCGAGCAATGGGTGAAGCATATCGGTCACCCGGGTGCGCTTGGCGAACTCGTCCAGCTCGTCAGCGGTTCCAACATCGGCAATATCTATCGTGGCGTTCTGGTTGTCGGTGCCTCGACGTTCCACGCCTTCCTGACGCTGCTGTTCATGCTGATCACGCTGTTTTTCGTCTATCGCGACGGCCATTCCTTCTCCGGCCAGCTCGATAAGCTTGGCGAGCGCATCTTCCCGATGCGCTGGGAGCGCCTGTCGCGCGTCGTGCCGCTGACGATCAGCTCGACGGTCACGGGCATGGGCATCATCGCCATCGGCGAGGGCATCGTGCTCGGCGTGGCCTACTGGCTTGCCGGCGTGCCGTCGCCGGTTACGCTCGGCATCATCACTGGCCTCATGGCCCTCATTCCCGGCGGCGCGCCGCTCTGCTTCACGCTGGTCTCGGTCTATCTCGTCGCCAGTGGCTCTCCGGTTCACGGTATTGCTCTCTTTGCCTGGGGCACGACCGAGCTCTTCATCGTCGACAAGACGCTGCGGCCGCGACTCGTCGGTGGACCGATCAAGCTCCCGTTCCTGCCGACCTTCTTCGGCCTCGTCGGCGGTGTGAAGACCATGGGCTTCCTCGGCCTCTTCGTCGGTCCGGTGCTGATGGCGCTGCTGGTGGCCATCTGGCGCGAGTGGATGCGCGAAGTCACCGCTCCCACGGAAACGAACGTCAACCACATCATCAAGGGCTAGGCGCATTCGCGCCAAGCCAGCGGCCGCAAAAGCTCGGCCGCGCGAATGCGTTCAACGTCTTGCCGATACGCGGACATTGATCCGATCCTGTGTTCACGAAGGCCGCTTCTCGCCTTCCCGAACTGGAGAAACGGGCGTCTTTACCTTTTCCTTATGCGCCCTTCCAACCATCGCAATCGATAATTGACCCGCCGCGGGCGCAAGATCCGGACCTCAACAGTCCGGAGTATTTGCATGTCCGATGTTCTTTTCCTTGCCGCCGGCATCGGTGGCTTTGTCGTGTTCGCGCTTTATGCGCGCGCGCTGAGCCGTCTCTAGGAGGGTCACGATGTTCGAAGCCCTGATCGGTCTCGCCGTCGCCGTCGCGCTCGCGGCCTATCTCGTCGTCACCCTCGTTCGCCCGGAACGGTTCTGATCCCGGCGAAGGGTTCGCACCCTTGGCCGTTCGCATCAGCCGGGCGTCCTTCGTGCCGTCCGGTCGCCCTTAGCGGAGAAATCTCATGTCTATCATCGGGTGGCTGCAGATCAGCCTCCTTTTCGTCGCCGTCCTGATCGTCATCAAGCCGCTGGGGCTTTATATGGCGCGGGTCTTCTCCGGCGAACGCAACGTCTTTTCACCCATTCTCGGTCCCGTCGAGCGCGGCCTTTATCTCGCTGCCGGCGTCGATCCGAACAAGGAACAGGGCTGGCTCGCCTATACGATGTCGATGCTGGCCTTCAGCCTCGCCGGCTTCGTTTCGCTCTATGCGATCCTGAGGCTGCAGGCCTACCTGCCGATGAACCCGCAGGGTTTTGCGGGCATGCCCTCCGACCTTGCCTTCAACACGGCGGTCAGCTTCGTCACCAACACCAACTGGCAGAACTACGGCGGCGAAACGACCCTCAGCCATTTCAGCCAGATGGCCGGATTGACGGTGCACAACTTCGTCTCGGCTGCGACCGGTATCGCCATGGCGCTCGCGGTCACCCGCGCCTTTGCCCGTTCGAATGCCGCAACCGTCGGCAATTTCTGGGTCGATCTCACCCGTTCGACGCTCTATGTGCTCTTGCCGATCGCGGTCGTCATGGCGCTCGCCATGGTCTGGAGCGGTCTGCCGCAGACCTTCCACGCCGACCTCACGGCAACGACGCTCGAGGGCGCCAAGCAAACGATCTCGATCGGTCCGGTCGCAAGCCAGGAGGCGATCAAGCAGCTCGGCACCAATGGCGGCGGCTTCTTCAACGTCAACGCCGCTCACCCGTTCGAGAACCCGACGGCGTTTTCCAACTACCTCAACATCTTCGCGATGCTGTCGATCTCGGCAGCGCTCGTCTACACCTTCGGCCAGATGGTCGGTAACCGTCGTCAGGCCTGGGCCTTCATCGCCGTCACCGCAATCCTTCTGATTTCCGGTGTTGCCGTTGTCTACTGGGCGGAATCCCAGGGCAACCCGATCCTGACGGCGCTCGGTCTCGATGCCGCCCAGGGCAACATGGAAGGCAAGGAAGTCCGTTTCGGCCAGGCGATGACGGCGCTTTATGCGGCTGTTACCACCGGTCTGTCGGATGGCGGCGTCAACGGCATGCACGGCTCGTTGACCGGTCTTGGTGGCCTCGTGCCGATGTTCCTGATGCAGCTCGGCGAGGTTTTGCCCGGCGGCGTCGGTTCCGGCCTCTATGGCATGGTCGTCTTCGCGATCCTCGCCGTCTTCGTCGCCGGCCTGATGGTCGGCCGCACGCCCGAACTGCTCGGCAAGAAGATCGAAGCGCGCGAGATGAAATACGCGATGTTTGCGGTGCTCATCCTGCCGGTGACGATCCTCGGTTTTGCCGCCGTCTCCGCCATGCTACCCTTCGCGATCGCGAGCATCGGCACCGCCGGGCCGCACGGCCTGTCGGAAATCCTCTATGCCTTCACTTCCGCCGCCGGCAACAACGGCTCGGCCTTCGGTGGGCTGACCGGCAATACGCCCTGGTACAACACGACACTCGGCCTCGCGATGCTGCTCGGCCGCTTCGCCTATGCCGTTCCCGTCATGGCGATCGCCGGCGCCATTGCCGTCAAGACCCGCGTGCCGGCGTCCAAGGGCACCTTCCCGACCGACACGCCGCTCTTCGTCGGCCTGCTCGTCGGCATCATCCTCATTCTCGGCGGGCTGCAGTTCTTCCCGGCGCTCGCTCTCGGTCCCATCGTCGAGCATTTTTCGATGCTTGCCGGCCAGACCTTCTAAGGAATTCGACACATGACTTCCAAACCAGTTGCTCCCAGTCTTCTGGACCCGGCCATTCTTCTGCCGGCGGTCAAGGCGGCGTTCGTCAAGCTCGATCCCCGCCAGCTCGTGCGCAACCCGGTGATCTTCGTCACCGAGGTGGTTGCGGCCGTGGTCACCGGCTTCTTTGTCCGTGACCTTGCAACCGGCAGCGGCAGCCCGCTCTTCTCCGGGCAGATCGCTGCCTGGCTGTGGTTCACCGTGCTGTTTGCCACCTTCGCAGAAGCCGTCGCCGAAGGGCGCGGCAAGGCACAGGCCGACAGCCTGCGGCGCACCAAGTCCGAACTGACGGCCCGCAAGCTCGTATCGGCGGAAGGCCGCGAAACCCAGGAAATCCCGGCGATATCGCTGAAGGTCGGCGATCTCGTGCTGGTCGAAGCCGGGGATCTGATCCCCGGCGACGGCGAGGTGGTCGAGGGCGTCGCCTCTGTCAACGAAAGCGCCATCACCGGTGAATCCGCGCCCGTCATCCGCGAGTCCGGCGGCGACCGTTCGGCCGTCACCGGCGGCACGCAGGTGCTGTCCGACTGGATCAAGGTACGCATCGCCGTTGCCCCCGGAAACACCTTCGTCGATCGCATGATCGCGCTGATCGAAGGCGCCCAGCGTCAGAAGACCCCGAACGAGATCGCGCTGTCGATCCTGCTCTCGGGCCTGACGCTGATCTTCCTCGTCGCCGTCGTCACGCTCTGGGGCCTTGCCGGTTATTCCGGTACGGTTCTCTCGGTCACCGTGCTCGCTGCGCTGCTGGTAACGCTGATCCCGACCACCATCGGTGGTCTGCTTTCGGCAATCGGCATTGCCGGCATGGACCGCCTGGTCCGCTTCAACGTGATCGCCACCTCCGGCCGGGCTGTGGAGGCTGCCGGCGACGTCGATACGCTGCTGCTCGACAAGACGGGCACGATCACCTTCGGTAACCGCATGGCCGCCGACTTCATGCCGGTCCCCGGCGTGACGGAGGCCGAGGTTGCCGATGCGGCGCTCCTTGCGAGCCTTGCCGATGAAACGCCGGAGGGGCGCTCGATTGCTGCACTTGCGACCGGTGAGTTCGGCCGCCAGACCCCGGATGTGTCGCTTCCCGTCTCGGAAAAAGGTGAAGTCGTGGCGCTCGCCGTTGGGGGTGGTGCAAACCGGATGGGTTCGACCCGGATCGACGCCGTCATCCCCTTTGCCGCGGAAACCAGGCTCTCGGGCGTCGACTTCGGCGGGCGCCGGCTGCGCAAGGGTGCTGTCGATTCCATCCTGAAGTTCACCGGCATCCGCGACGAGAACGTGCCGAACGAGTTCCGCCGCGCCGTCGACCAGGTGGCGCGCACCGGCGGCACGCCGCTTGCCGTTGCCGATGGTCCGCGCCTGCTCGGCGTCATCCATCTCAAGGACGTGGTGAAGCCGGGCATCAAGGAGCGCTTCGCGGCCCTGCGTGCCATGGGCATCCGCACCGTCATGGTCACCGGCGATAACCCGGTGACCGCCGCGGCCATTGCCTCTGAAGCGGGGGTTGACGACTTCCTCGCCGAAGCGACGCCGGAGGACAAACTTGCCTATATCCGCCGGGAGCAACAGGGCGGCCGTCTGATCGCCATGTGCGGCGACGGCACCAACGACGCTCCGGCGCTCGCCCAGGCCGATGTCGGCGTCGCGATGCAGACCGGGACGCAGGCCGCCCGCGAGGCCGCCAACATGGTGGACCTCGATTCCAGCCCGACGAAGCTCATCGAGATTGTCGAGATCGGCAAGCAGCTGCTGATGACCCGCGGCTCGCTCACGACGTTTTCGATCGCCAACGACGTGGCGAAGTACTTCGCCATCATCCCGGCGCTGTTCATCACCACCTATCCGGCGCTGGCCGCGCTCAACATAATGGGCCTCGGCTCGCCGCAATCGGCGATCCTCTCGGCCGTCATCTTCAACGCGCTGATCATCGTCGCGCTGATCCCGCTGGCGCTGAAGGGCGTCAGGTATCGGCCGGTCGGCGCGGCCGCCCTGCTGCGTCGCAACCTCATTGTCTACGGCCTCGGCGGTCTTCTCCTGCCCTTCGCAGGCATCAAGCTGGTCGACCTCGCCGTCAACGCATTCAATCTGGTGTAACCATGCTGAACCAACTTCGCCCCGCCATCGTGATGATCGTGCTTCTGTCTGCCATCACCGGCCTTGCCTATCCCTTCGCCATCACCGGCGCCGCGCAGGTGTTGATGCCCGCTCAGGCAAATGGCAGCCTCATCAGGAAGGACGGCACCCTGATCGGCTCCGCGCTGATCGGCCAGAACTTCACGTCCGACAAATACTTCTGGCCGCGCCCATCCGCGACCGGCCCGGAGGCCTATAATGCCGGTGCGTCGAGCGGCTCCAATCTCGGGGCCACCTCGGTCAAGCTGAAGGATCGCGTCGCCGCCGACGTCGAGTGGCTGAAGTCCGCAGGCCTCGCCGGCGAAATCCCCGCGGATGCGGTGACGACATCCGGCTCCGGCCTCGACCCGCATATCACGCCGGCTTACGCCGATGCGCAGGTCGCTCGCGTCGCCAAGGCGCGCGGCCTCACCGAGGCGGATATCGCCGCCCTGGTCGACAAGGCAACGGAAGGCCGGCTCTTCGGGATCGTAGGCGAGCCGCGCGTCAATGTGCTAGAACTGAACCTGGCTCTTGATGCGCCTCAAACCTGAGACAATGAATGCCCGACAGTGAACGCGACGCCAAAAGTCGCCCAGACCCAGACGCCCTGCTGGCGCTCGCTGCACAGGACCGTCGGGGAAAACTGACCGTTTTCCTCGGCGCCGCCCCCGGCGTCGGCAAGACCTATGCGATGTTGATGCGGGCACGCCGACTGAAGGAAGACGGCGTCGATATCGTCATCGGGCTGGTCGAAACCCACGGACGCGGCGAAACCGCCGCGCTGGTCGAGGGTCTGGAAATCCTGCCGCGCCGCGATGTGAACCATCGCGGCCGTGTGCTTTCCGAATTCGATCTCGATGCGGCCCTTGCCCGGCGACCCAAGATCATCGTCGTTGACGAGCTTGCCCACAGCAATTCGGCTGAAAGCCGGCACCCGAAGCGTTACCAGGATATCGAGGAACTGATCGCTGCGGGCATCGATGTCTGGACCGCGCTCAACATCCAGCATCTCGAAAGCCTCTCTGACATCGTCGCGCAGATTGCGGGTGTGCCGGTGCGCGAACGGGTGCCGGACACGGTGTTGAAGCGCGCTGACGACGTGCTGCTTGTCGATCTGCCGCCGGCTGAGCTGATCGAGCGGTTGAAGGAGGGCAAGGTCTATCTGCCCGACAGCGCCAAGCGCGCGGTCGACCGCTTCTTCCGCCTCGGCAACCTGACGGCCCTGCGCGAACTCGCGCTTCGGCGCACCGCCGACCGCGTCGACGACCAGATGGTCGACTATCTCAAGCAGAGTGCGATCGAAGGGATCTGGGCGAGTGGCGAGCGTCTGCTGGTCTGCATCGGCTCCGATCCACTCTCCGAAAAGGTGGTGCGCACCGCAAGCCGGCTGGCCGAGGGCTTGAATGCTCCCTGGATCGTCGTGTTCATCGAGCGCGCCGACCGAGAGAGTGGTGATGGCGAGGACGTCCGCCGCCTCGACGAGACCTTTCGCCTCGCCGAACAGCTGGGCGCTGAGACGCGCCGCATCATCGGCAACGATTTCGTCGAGGAAATCCTGAAGCTTGCGCGTCGCGAACACGCAACGCAGATCGTCATCGGCGCCCGCCGTCAGTCCCTCCCGATGCGGTTGTTTCGCCAGCCGCTTCCCGATGCTCTGGCGGAGCGGGTGTCCGGTGTCGGTATCCACCTCGTCACCGATCGCGAAACGGTGCCGGCCAAGCGGCGATCCACCGTAAAGAGGTCCCTGCCGCCGGGGCTCGGACGCGCGATCGGCATCGCCGCCGGGTCGGTGGGGGCGGCAACCGCGATCGGTTTGCTGCTCGGCCGTTTCGTCGTTCTGCCCAACATCTCGCTGCTCTATCTGCTCGCCGTGCTGGCTTCTGCGACCTATGCAGGCCACGTCGCGGCGATCGCGGCGGCGCTGTTTTCGGTGCTCGCCTACAATTTCTTCTTCATTCGGCCGACCGGCACTTTCACAATTGCCGAGCCGCACGAGGTCTTCGCGCTCGTCATCTTCCTTGCTGCCGCCGCCCTTGCCGGCAGCCTGGCATCGCGGGTTCGCGAACAGGCAAAGACGGCGCGCCGGCGCGCTGCTGCAACCCAGGCGCTCTATGATTTCTCCCGCAAGCTTTCCGGTACGGCCAAGGCCGATGACGTGCTCTGGGCGGCCGTGACGCAGATGCAGTCGACGTTGAAGCGCAGCTCGGCGCTGCTGTTGCCCGAGGAGGGCGATCTGCAGCTGAAGGCTGCCTGGCCACCGGATACGGAGCTCGACGTCACCGATATCATGGCGGCGCGCTGGGCAATGGACAAGCAGGAGCCGGCCGGCAACGGAACCGGCACGCTACCGAACAGCCCCTTTCACTTCCGCCCGCTGACGAGCCCGCACGGCGTTGTCGGCGTCTGTGGTTTCATCCAGGCCGACAAGCCGCTAGAGATCAACGAGGAGCGCGCGCTGGCCGCGATCCTCGACCAGACGGCGATTGCCGTCGACCGGGCGCGCTTGTCGCGCGAAAGCCTGGATCAGGCGGCAAAACTCGAGGGCGAGCGCTTTCGCGCGGCCCTCCTGTCGTCGATATCCCATGACCTTCGGACGCCGCTTGCCACCATCACAGGGGCCGTCACCAGCTTGCGCCAACTTGGCGACCGCATGCCGCCGGAAAGCCGCGACGATCTGTTGAAGTCGATCGAGGAAGAAGGTGGGCGACTGACCCGTTTCGTCGCCAACCTGCTCGACATGACCCGCATCGAGGCGGGTACTGTCAACGCCAAGCGCGATTGGGTCGATGTCGTCGACGCGGTTCGAGCTGCCGTCGATCGTGCCCGCAAGTATTTCCCTGACCGCGAGATCGAAACCAGCATCGCGCCCGATCTGCCCCTGATGCGCGGCGACAGCGTGCTTCTCGGGCAGGTGCTCTTCAACCTGCTCGACAATGCCAACAAGTATGGCGGCGACGAGCCGATCAGCATCTATGCCCGCTCGGACGGCAAAGAGATCGTGCTGTCGGTGACCGATCTCGGCAAGGGCATCGCGCCCAAGGATCTCGAACAGGTCTTCGAAAAGTTTTTCCGCCGCGGCAAGGCGGATGGCCGCACGCCAGGTACGGGCCTCGGGCTTTCGATCGCCAAGGGTTTCGTCGAGGCAATGGGCGGCCAGATCAAGGCGGAAAGCCCGGCGCTTCGCCGCCGCGGCACGCGCATTTCCATGCGCTTTCCCGCCGCCAAGCCTGAAATATCCGAAAAGGACCGTGCATGAGCGTGGAGCGTATCCTCGTTGTCGACGACGAACCCCAAATCCAGCGTTTTCTGAAACCGGCCCTCAGCGCCGCCGGCTACGATGTTCGGGAGGCCATGACCGGCGCCGAGGCGCTGAAAGCAGCTGCGACGACGGCTCCGGATGTCGTCATCCTCGATCTCGGCCTGCCCGATATGGACGGCAAGGAAGTCATCGCCAATCTGCGCGGCTGGTCGCAGGTGCCGATCATCATCCTTTCGGCCCGCGACCGCGAAAGCGAGAAGATCGCAGCGCTTGACCTCGGCGCCGATGATTACATCGAAAAACCCTTCGGCATCGGCGAGCTGACCGCCCGCATTCGAGCTGCCCTTCGCCATCGCGTGCAGATGGAAGGCGGCCAGACCCAGCTTTCCGCCGATGGCGTGTCGATCGACACGATCAAGCGGGTGGTGACCAAGGACGGCGAACCGGTGCGGCTGACGCCGAAGGAATATGACCTCCTGGTCATGCTCGCCCATCACGCCGGCCGCGTCGTTACACACAAGACGCTGCTGACCTCGGTCTGGGGCGTCGCGCATGGCGAAGACCTGCATTATCTGCGCGTCTTCATCGGCCAGCTGCGCGGCAAGATCGAGCGTGACCCCGCCGACCCGAAGATCATCCGCACTGAGCCGGGCGTCGGCTATCGTTTCGTCGGCGACGAGGGTTGACGGCAGGCTGCCGCCAAAAACGGCGGCCGCTTACTTGATCTTCACCGGCGTCGGCACGTCGGTCGCCAGCGTTTCGCCGACGACTTTCTTCTTCTTGGGGGTCGGCATCGGGTTTTCGAGCATCGATACCGGCGCCGATACGGTGACTGCAGCAACATTGCCGACGTTTCTTGCCGTGCCGGCAACGACTGCCGCAATGCCGGTTCCAACCGAGATGTCGGAGTCCGTGAGTGTCTGGCCCGTAGCCAACCGTGTGCCAATGAGCTGGACGATTTGCGGGCTTTCCGCGAATTTTCCGTGGTGGAGGCCATCCTCCGATTTGACCTTGGTCAGGTCGATTGCGGTGATGCCGGCCCGTTCCAGCTGGCTGCGGTAGGGCTCGGCAGAAGGATCGATCGCTCCGAGGCGGGAAACGTCGCCGGAAATGAAGCTGGAAAGCGCCAGCGCGCGGTCGTCCTGCGAAACGAAGATCGTGAATTTGGGCCGCTTGTGGCCCATCTCGACGAACTGCTTGGCGAAGACGTCGAGGTCGATGTCGGGCGACGCGAGGATGACGTTCTCGATCTTGGCGGGCACGTTGCCATCACGGATGCCCATTTGCCGAAGCGTCTCCATGGTCAGCCAGGTCCCCATCGAGTGGGCAAGGATGGTAATGCTCTTGACCTTCGGCGCGTCGGAGAGCTTCTTCAGGATGTCTTCCAGCGCCGTGCGCGAATAGTTCGTGCTTTCCTTGTCGTAGTTGTAGTCGAACACATTGGCGCGCGAAGGCCAGGTGAAGAGAACGGGCGTCGCCTTGACGTCCGAGTCGTGGACGATCTGCGCGAGCCGGTAGACCGAATCCTCGTAGCGGTTGTTGAATCCGTGCACGAAGACGAAGGCATTGCCCTCGACGTCGTGCTGTAGGAACCAGGACTTGGCCTCATCGAGTGTCTGGAGCTGACGCACACGGGTGACGGCGAATTCCTTGGTGGGATCCGGGGGCAGCTTGCGCGGCCACTGCACGGTGCCAGATTTGCGCGCCGTGTCCGGCGGGATCGAGACTGCGACGTCGGTCAGGAAGGTATTGGCGTCACGTTCGCCGGAAAACAGCGTTGCCGGGTCACCTGAGGGTTCGCGCGTCGTGGCGACCAGCATGTCGACTGTGGATGCGCCCGGGACCGGAGCTGTGAGTGCAATGGGCGCCATCACGCCTTTCGCATGGCCACCGCAGCCGGACACCAGCGCCAAGGCCGCCAGCACGAACACTATTCGTCCCCTGTCTGCGCATTTGTGCCGCAACGAACTTTGAAACCCCACCCGCTCGAACATCGGCATCCCCACATACGCCTGAACTCGACTGCATCTGATCGCGCTTTCGCGAAACGAAGATGACAACACTCGGCGTTAATATGCAAGCGCGCGCTTATTGAAGTTTCGCTACAGAGTTGTTGATGAACGCAGATTCCCCCGTGGCGAGCCTGCCGCAACACGGGGGTCGTCTTTATCGAAGGCTCCGCCTGCCTATTCGGACGCGGCAGCCAGCGTTTCCAGGATCGCATGCGCCGCCTTGATCCGCTCGGGATTCGGGAAGCTGCGGTTGGCAAGCAACACGACGCCGATCTTCTTTTGCGGCACGAAGGCGACGTATCCGCCAAAGCCGTTGGTGGATCCGGTCTTGTTGTAAAGCGTCGCGCCCGCCGGACGCTTCGGGGGGATCAAGGCCGTAACCGGGTTGGCCTCGAGTGCCATGGCACGGGAGTTGCCGTCGAGCACCCGCTCCAGCGAAACCGGATAGGGATATTGTTCCCAACCGAGCCCCTGGACCATTTTCTTGGTGTCGAAGTAGCCGACATGCGTTCCTTCTATGGCGCGGCGAACGGTGTCGTCGAACTGTTCGGGCCTGATGTTGGCCTCGACGAAGCGGATCATGTCTGCCGCTGACGATTTGACGCCGTACGCTTCCGCGTCGAACATGCCTGGGCTTACCCGGATCGGCTTGTCAGCCTTGCCGTAGCCCCAGGCGTAGTCGTTCATCGCGCGCGCCGGCACGATGACATAGCTGTGCTTGAGGTTGAGCTTCGGGAACAGCACGGTCTCGAGCGCCGTGGCGAAACTGCTGCCCATCGCCAGGCCCGCGACATGGCCGAAGAGGCCGATGCTCGGATTGGAGTAACGGCGCCTCTTCCCCGGTTCGGCGGCGGGCTTCCAATCACGGAAGTAAGCCACCATGTCGGCGTCGCTCTTGACCGCGTCGGGGAACTGCAGCGGCAGGCCGCCGGCAGTATAGGTGGCGAGATTGAGGAGGGTCGCCTTGTCGATCGCGCTGCCGCCAAGGCCTGGCACGTACTTGCCCGGATGGTCCTCGAGGGACAGCTTGCCGAGCACCTGCGCATAGGATGCGAGCGTGCCGGCAAAGGTCTTGCTGATCGAACCCAGTTCGAACAGCGTGTTTTCGGTGACGGGTGCTTTCGTTTCCTTGGACGCGACGCCGTAATTGGCGAAGTAATTCCGGCCATTGACGGTGACCGCGATCGCGACGCCCGGCACCTTGTATTCGCGCATGATCGGCTCGATGGCCTTGTCCACGGCGGCAGTAATCCGGGCCTGCTCGTCGTTCTCGGCGAAGGCGGTCGTGGCAAGCGAAAAGAGGATTGTAGTAGCAAGGCCTAATTTTGTTATCGTCATTCTATCCACTCGATCTTTTCTTTCTTGTGCGGCGAGTGAGCCGCTGGCTGGGCCCGGAAATGGGTCGTCAGGCCCAAACAGCGACGGATAGCCGCATCGGTTCCCGTTGAGCGTGCCTTTCGTCCGACAGGTCGCTCGGTGAGCTTCGGGTAAATGCAAGGAGCTGTGCCCGGGGGCGAGCCAGACCTAGGCTGCCGCTTGCCTTGTCGCAAACGATGATAATTCGCGGGAGACCCAAAAAAATCTAGGGACAGGGATTTCCGTCCTTTGGCGCACGTGGTCGACGAGGGTGAGGGTTATTTCAGTTGGAAAAGCTAATACTACGTGGAACATTGTCATCGCCGGTCGCTAAGGGTAGTATTCGCCCCGCAAGTTTGGGGTCTTTGTCTCCGGACTCTGTGTTTTATTCGTGAGCTGCTTCTGATTGAACAGAAGAGCCTCCCTTATCCTGGGAGCATACTCGGAAGCTTATTTACATCTGACGCCACTCAATGGCGCCTCCGCCCGATCTCTATTCTAAACAGACGGCCATATTGGAGGATAAAATGAGCAAGCAGACCGTAACTATCATTCTTGCCGGCGCCCTAGCCTTGTCCGGGTGCCAATCCGCCTACGTATCGAAGAGCGGCCCGACGGGCAACGAATTCGGCTGCATCGCCGGAACGGTGGGTGGCGCAATCGTCGGCGGCCTGATCGGCTCGACGATCGGCTCAGGCACCGGTCAGCTCTGGGCTGTTGGCGGTGGCGCCACGCTCGGCGCTGCAGCCGGCAATGCGCTGACGTGCCGTTACTATTGATCACGGAAGGTTGAGGGATGAGAAAACTCGTTCTTTTGAGTGTCCTTGTGTTCTGCCCGGCTGGTCTCGCTGTCGCGCAGCAGGCTGCAACGGTGAGCCAGGGGCAGATGGATGCGCTCGACCGCAATAAGGACGGTGCGGTCGATCGGTCCGAGTACGAGGCCTTCATGACGACGGCCTTTGCGAGCCTGGACAAGAACAAGGACGGTAACCTTACCCCCGACGAGACGAAACAGGCGCTCACTGCTCAGCAGTTTGCCGCCACCGATGCCAATAGCGACGGCAAGATCACCCGGGCCGAATTTCTGGACCGGGTGATGGCGGACTTCAAAACGGCGGATCGCAGCGGCGACGGCAATCTGAAGTGATTCTCCGGGGCGGAGGCGGGTCTGCGGCGACGTCCGCGGACCCGTGTCTGGTGACAGAACCTTGGCGCGTTAGGTGACCGGTCGACTACTGGTCACCTAACGTTAGCATGCGCGCTGAGTTGCCGAAGGGAGACTGCGGAGGTTGGTCCAACGGGATCGGCTCGATCACGATACCAGGCCGGGCCACCGCCATTGTGGTGCGCCGGCTTGATGGCTTTCGTCACGGCATGCCTGCCAATTCAACTCCTCCCCAGTCTCAACTTCGCGCCCCCATATCGACGAGGCCCCCTGTCGGCCGTGGTGAATTGGCGTCACGCGCGTCTTGACCTCAACTTAAAACGGTGTCCGATACAGCCAAATCGCTTCGATGGGGATCGGATTTCATGCGCATAGATAAACTGACACTCCCTGCATTGGATATCTTGAAGAGCGCCGCGTTCTTTCGTGACGTGCTGGACCTGCCGGTAACCGGGAATTCCATCCAGGCGGGGTGGAGTGAAATCCGTCTGATCTCTGCGGCGGAAGAGGCGCCGTGCGGCGTGCACCTGGCTTTCAATGTGCCCTATGATCGGTTTGATGCCGCAGTGGAATGGCTGAAGGAGCGTACGCCTGTCCAGCGGGAACCGGACGGTAGGGAGTGCTTCGTTCTTGACGGACATTGGCAGGCAAAGTCTGTCTACTTCGACGGTCCCGATCGCTCGGTGCTGGAGTTGATCGGCCGTCGCAGGCTGGCCGACCCCGCAGGGGATCGACCGTTCAGCGGGGCTGATTTATCCTGCCTGAGCGAGGTCGGGCTGCCGACGGAAGATGTCGGGAGCCTCGTTGCCGAGTGCCTCAGGGCGTTCGGGATGGCAACGCTCGGACCGGCCTCGTCCGGTTTTGCCGCGATCGGTAATGATGAGGGGCTGCTGATCGCCGTCGAACCAAGCCGGTCATGGTTTCCGCAAAAGCGTCAACTGCCGAGTGCGCAAGGCCTGGAAATTACGTTGGCTGGCGTGGACGCGCCTGGAGCCGTGTCGGACCCGAAATATGGGTGGACGATCCGCGCGGCATAGTGCTGTTCCGGGAAGAATCGGCGGGCGGCTGACGTTGCAGTGTCGTCCAGCAGGCAGGGATACAGTAGGCTGGAACGATGCCAAGCCGACACTTTCAATACTGATTTCCGGAGGAGAATGGTGCCGCTTACGTGACTCGAACACGTGACCCCATCATTACGAATGATGTGAAACATCCTTTCACTAGCAGTCAGTGTCAATCATTAATTTTTCTTGTGCGCCTTGCAAATCAGGGGCTTGGTTGTGTTTGACGGGGTGTGATAACACCACTTCCTATCAGTGCCAGTCACCGAATTCTGTTACCCCTTGTTACCCTAAAGAAAGCTCCGATGGCAAAGTCGGTTCTGAACCAGAAGAAACTCGAAGCAATCGCAAAGTCGGCCGCAGCCAAGGGCTACAGCGTCAGGACCGAAATTCCCGACGCCGGGCAACCTGGGCTTTATCTTGTTGTCCAGCCCAGTGGCGCGATGAGTTGGGCTTTCCGGTATCGCCATATTGGTCGGCCGCGTAAATTGACCATCGGGCCATTCGTGCTCGGCGAAGACGCGACCTTCACGCTAGCGAAGGCCAGGGAAAAGGCCCAGGAAGCATCTCGCATTGTCTCGGACGGAAGAGACCCTGCCGAGGTGCGCGAGGAGGAGAGGGCCCAGGCGCCAGAGCCGGTGAACGTGGATCTTGTAGGTGACGTTCTCGACGAGTTTGTAAAGCGTCACGTGAAGAAGAAGAACCGCGAGAGCACACAGACAAATACCATCTCGTTTATCGACAAGCGCATTCGACCCGAGTGGAAGGACAGAGACATCCGGACAATCACCAAGCGCGACGTCGTGAAGCTGCTGGATGATATCGCGGACTCAGGAGCCCCGGAATCAGCGTCGCGGGTGCGCGCCATTCTAAGCAAGTTTTTCAATTGGGCTGTTGATCGTGACATTGTGGACGCTTCGCCCGTTCCCAAGGGCTCGACAGCCAAGCAGGGCGCCAGTCGGGAACGCGTTCTGACAGACCGGGAGATCAGGCTGGTGTGGCTCGCCTGCGAAAAGGTCGGATGGCCCTTCGGTCCACTCGTCAAATTGTTGCTGCTGACGGCGCAGCGTCGTAACGAGGTCGCGCATGCTCCCAGGGCCGAGTTCGAACTTACCGGCAATGATCAACTCTGGACTATCCCGCCGGAGCGCTCCAAGAACGGGAAGGAGCATCTCGTCCCTCTGACTTCGCTCGTACTGGATGTGATCGCTGGATTGCCAAAGATCGGCGAAACGTACTTGTTCTCAACGACCGGAGAGACCGCTGTCAGTGGCTTTTCGAGAGGTAAGAAGGCGATCGATCGCGAGATGTTGGCGATAGCCCATAAGGAGGCCGCAGCCGCTGGGCTGAAACCTGAAGACGTGAAGCTGGATGGGTGGACGCTGCACGATTTGCGCCGCACTGCTGCTAGTGGCATGGCCAGGCTAGGGATCCCGGTGCACGTTGTCGAGGCGGTGCTGAACCATCAAAGCGGAACGATTAAAGGCGTGGCGAAAATTTATAATCGCTATGAGTATCTGCAGGAGAAAAGGCAGGCACTTAGCGGCTGGTGCTCATTCGTTGGCGGTTTTGTCAGGGAAGTCGATTAGCATCTCGGCAAAGTCCCGCTGATCTTCTGCCAACTTCGCTCTGAGCTTTTTCTTCTCTTCATCGGCCGCCGCAACCGCGCTTTCCAGGTCGCTTCCTTTGCTCAATGCGTCGACGATGTCAGCAACGCCGCCAGCATGAACTGCGGCTTGGGCAACCGCAAACGCGAACTTTACGAGTCCGACGTCATTCGGGTCGATCGCTTCGCCGCGTCTTTGCGCAGCGTCAGACCTTTCGAGAAACGCTATCATCTCGTCGACGGTTGCATTCTTATTGCGGCGGAGGTTGTGTGTCTCCTCGACGGCTAGAAGTCCGATCTGGCACAGCCGCCTGATTACCTCGGCTCTTGATTTGATCCGGTTCGCGAATCCCCAATCGTCAAGAGCTGCGGCTTCCGATTCTGAAAGCATCATCTGAAACTTGATTGTCTTCAGTTCATCGCCGGCCATTTAGTTACTCCCCGTTTTCCCCAAGTAGTCCAAAGAACCACTGACCACAAGCAGATAGGCCATTGATGCCATTGCGATTCGGTGGCGATTCATGGTATCAATACCCATCAGTAACTGAAGTGATGGAGGTTCCATTATATGCAAAGAAGTTACCTGACAAGTGCGCAGGTGATGACGCGCTATTCGATATCGGAAATGACGCTCTTTCGCTGGCAGAGGAACGAAGCCCTTGGCTTCCCTAAGCCCATGGTCGTCAACCGCCGAAAGTTTTTCAAAGAGGAAGATTTGACTGCTTGGGAGCGCGAGCGCGCCAAGGTGTCGGCATGAGCCGAAATAGAAAAGCAGCATGGGCTGAGTTTGGCGACCGCACCCACGCTGCTCGATTGAAAGCCGTTTTCCACGGCCCCTCCTCACCAGCGATAAGGACCGCCGATGACGAAAGTAGGTAAAGCACAGTACACCATGCGCGTCCAGATCATGGACAAAGGAGCGCCGCTAGGGCTCCCAATCACGGTTATTGGCCGAGATGCCTGGATGCTCAAGGAGTTGATGAAGTCGGGGAAGGTCGGATGCACGAGCATCGACAACCCAGCCCCACGGGTTTCCCACTACATTTTTAAGCTTCGAGGGTACGGGATCGCCATCGAGACCGTTCACGAGTTGCACGCGGGGCCTTTCCCTGGCTCCCACGCCAGATACTTCCTCCGTTCAGACTTGGTCGTCCTCGATGAAAAAGGGCGCGCCGCATGATTGGAGTTGCCCAAGAAGAGAAAGTGGGGGCCGCCGCAGGGTGGCTCTCTGAACAAAACCCCGTGCCATCGCACGTCGTCCATTTCATTAAGACGAAATTCGAATTGAGCGCTCTGCAGGCCTGCGAGGCTTGTAAAGCAGCTCAAGACATTCGTGCCGGCAGGGGGGAACGCTAATGGCTGAATTCAACCCGCGCGATAAGAGCCGCACGGAACGCGGCAAACGTCAAAGCATGGTTTCCAAGAATACGCTGCCGCCGAACGATCAGGGCGGTTGGATGGCCATAACACGCGACCTTCTAGAATCGGCATCCTGGAGAACGCTCTCAGTCAACGCACGCAAGTCGCTCGACCGTTTGATCATTGAACATATTAGCCATGGGCGGCGGATGAACGGAAATCTGATCGTGACCCACGATCAGTTCATTGAGTTCGGCGTCACTTGCGACTTCGTAGCCGATTCTCTCGATGAGCTCGAATACAAGGGCTTGGTCAAGATGCGTAAGGGGCGCGCCGGCAACGGTACAGCGCATCCAACGGTCTACACGATAACATTCGATGGCACTCATGAGGGGCTTCCTTCAACAAACGAGTGGAAGAAATTCACTCAAGCCGAGGCCAAGCTTTGGTCAGAAAGCGTGCGGAAGCAAAAGGCTGAGGCTCGGGCAAAAATAGGCCGGAAAAGAAAAAGCTCACTTGGTAATCCCCAAGTCCGTCCGCTTGGTAAACCCCAAATTCGAACGGCATGATGAGGTTACTCCATGAAAAAAACCTCAATGAAAACAACGGTTCAACCAATTTGGACTTTCCCAAGTGCTATATATAGTTTGGGAGGGGATACCTGATGGCGTCGAATGACAACCGGATCCTTCCCCTGTTCGACTGGCGTCCCGAATGCAAGCTCATCGCTTATCCGTTGATACATCGGATCGGGAAAATTAGAGACGTGGCTGAAAAATTGCTCGACAAGCCGACCGAAAAATCTGCGGCTCATTACCGGTCGGTCGTTACGGAAGCTCTTGAAATCAGCCTTTCGAAAATCGGCCTCAAAGACACTGCCATTAATGAAGAAATCGGTGGTTTTTGGTTGGCGGTCGAGCGTGAGATTGCCCGTCAGTCGTATGGCTGGAGCGGCGATCACCCCACGGGAGGTGCCGCATGAGCGCCGTCGTCGTCATCAAGCCTGACCAGTGGGTGTTGGCATTCAATCAACCCTACGGCCCCTACTTCGAGCCGATGCCACAGCACCTCGAAAACTTCGCTAGGCGCGGCGGTGGCTGGGATAACTGCCGCCCGTCGGAAATCTTCCTCGTCCATCAAATCGATAGGGTGATGCCGAAGACGTACACGTCGGCGGGGAACGACAGCAGGCTCGACCGCGTCACGGTTATAGCCGCAGGCCCGTCAAAGGAGAGCATGATCGCGCTGCGTGACAGGCTCTTTGCCGTCGGCGTCGAAACGGACGACGCGATCGAAGCCGAAATGTACCGGCGTATCGAGAGGTTTGCGGCCAAGAAGCGAGCCGCAGCAGAGCGCAAGATCCACCGGCTTCTACCTCATCACTTCAAGACACCTCGTGCCGAAGGAGGCGCAGCATGATTGCTATCAGAATCTTGATTGTCCGCTGGAAACTTCGCCGCCGTCTGAGTGAGGCGAGCCAATGACCAGAATCCTCAACGTCAGCCGCAACGACGACGGCCAGTATGAGGTCGTCGACCAGCGCGGAAAGCTTGTCGAAGGCCCGTTCGATACCAACGCCGCAGCATGGAAGGCGCTCGATCGCCTCGACAATGACGCCCACGCGCCAGCTCGACCGAAGGGCAACAAGAAGGTCCTTTGGGGCAAACCCCAGCGTCCGAAGTCGAAGAAGGAGAAGCGCAAGGACAAGATGACGGCCAAGCAGGAACACCGCATGAAGGTGAATGCGGCTAAGGCCCCGGGCTGGGTGCGAGCGGTTGCCGCGAAGACATTCGACCCGGTGGGCGAACGAGCCTACCGCGACTACAAGCTCGGGACCTTCGGAGCCGCATCCGAAGTGCGGAAAGTCGATGTTGCAACGTATCTCGCCGAGAAAGCTGCGCGAGGTGAGGCATGAGCCATTTCGAAGAGGCCGACGAAGCCACACAGCGACGCTGGATGCAGAACCTGCTTGGCAGGGACAACATAGAACGGCTGGAGAAGCAGACTGAACGTCAGAAGGCGGCCCCGCAAATCAAGCTCAACTTCCGACCGAAGCCCGTAATAGTCAGCTACGAGTTCTATCGCATTCCGGACATGACGCATCTGAACTGGCGAATAAACCGGCTTGAGAACGGCAGATGTGAGCTGTTCAAACATCACCTCGACGAGAGTGAGTGCCGCGTAGAGGTCAGGAATTTGAGGGCGAAGGGCTTTACCTGCCGGGAACTGACATTCGGCGCGCAGTCACGCTACGCCAATCGTGCCGATGGCAAAGGCAACGCCCGCCAGCGACCGGCGAAAACCGAGATCATGGATAAGCTGAAGGATTTCAAGATTTGAAGCAGACGTCAGCGGCAAAGAAGTTGCGTAACCCCGGCTTCGACGGAACGAAGGTCAGCAAGGTATCCGTGCGCGTGTCGTCGAACCGGACGACGAAGCAGAGCGTACGGGCGCTGCCAGGTACATTCGAGTGGCGATACGGTCGGGGAGGGCCGGGCATGTACCTCTATCACGCCGGTTCGCACTACGCCCGGCTATGGGAGCAGGCCGGGACCGCCTCGGCATCCTCTCCAGACCTCAACGGAGCCATCGGCGCCGGCTGGAAGGGTATCCCTGAAACACGTCTCGAAGCGATGGAGGAGTTGAAGGGGGCTGCGTCCGTCCTCGGAGCGCTCGTATCCGCGCGTTTGACCGCCTATTGCGCTCAAGGCCTGACCGCCAAACAGATCGGTCTCAAGTTCGAGATCAGCGAGCGGGACGTGGCGCCTGTGCTGGAACAGGATCTGGTCGCATGCGCCAAGTGCTTTGGGTATAAGTAATGTTTCGGTCTCGAAACGAATTGACTTTCGACGCGAAACCCCGGTAGAGTCTTTCCAACGTCAGAACTGTGACCGGACGCTGCCAACTACCCGCCCGAAAGGCGGGTTTTTACGTTTGGAGGCCTGACCGCTGTCTAAGCGCAGGGTGGTCGCCTTCAATTCGACCTGGAAGCTCAAAGCCCGTAAATCTATTGGGTTGAAGTATCCAGCTTCGTAGCATCCGTCGTTCTCGCATCGTTCTAGTGCTAATCGGCGGCTAAATCGCCCAATTCTCAACCGTTACGCGACGAGTTTAGGACCTGACGGTTGTCAAATTCGCAATAATCCGAAAGGGTTAGAAATCCTCTTTCGTACACGGGGCGTTCTTACGTCGTTCGGCGAGTATTAGAACTTCAACATTCAGTAGAAATTCAGGGTTTTCGTCGGAGTAGAGCAGCCTGGTAGCTCGCCAGCTCACTTCCTCTTTCTCGGGAAGGCAGATTTGAGAGCGATCAAGAACCTGTAGATTACCCCGATCCAATCGTGCCCTTGCGGTAACGGCTCGCCGTACGAGTAGGGCGGCTTTTTGGCAGGCTCAGCGGGTCTCTCGCTATCGTTCTCAGCCATTCGTGTCTCCCTGGGGGGCATCGCTCCCATCGTTACCAGATTTTGCCTGAACAGGGAGCCGGACCTCTGGCCCGGTTCCCCGATGTTGCGTTACGCTTAATCCTGCTGAAGCAGCCCAACGACTTCTGCCAACGTCTCTCGGACGGGGAAATAGGCAACCCCACCGCCATCCGCAGCCACTGCGACATGAATTAGCGTGCTGTTGGTCGTCGCTTTAACCGCAACGACTTGTTCGGGGTTGATGTACACGGGTAGATTGTTGTTTGAGGCATATGTGAACTGTACCAGTTTCATTCTCTTCTCCGCAGGTTAGCCGCTGCTCGTCCTGAAGCGGACGAAATCAGAAGTTCGCGCAGGCGTTGTCCGGAGGCAAGGTGATTTAATGCGTCCGCAACCGCCAGCAACGATGTTTGACGACATCTGCTCGCCGAGCTTCGCCCCGGCTGAGGACATGCCAAACTGGGTAGAGGGAACGTTCCTCGATCCCGCGTCGCCGGTTCACAACCCGGATCATGTCCACCTTAGATTTGCTGATATCGGCTACCTCTGGACCACAGTCGGCAACTGCAAGAAGGGCCGCCGTGTCATCGGCCAGTGCGAGACAGGGTCGCCACAGGGCACAATGGGCAAGTGGTCTCGCGCCCGGGCAGAGATGCAGGTGAAGCAGTGGTTCGGCCACGTCCCGGATTTCATCATCACGTTGGATGCTGACTACTGCCGAGAGTGCGGAGACGCCGAGTTCATGGCGCTGGTCGAGCACGAGCTCTATCACGCCGCCCAGGACGTCGATGCATTCGGCGCCCCGAAGTTCAGCAAGGCGACCGGACGCCCGGTGTTCGTCATTCGCGGACACGACGTCGAGGAGTTCGTCGGTGTGGTCAGACGCTATGGGGCAGATGCTGCAGGCGTCCGCGCCATGGTCGATGCAGCCAACCAGAAACCCGAGATCGCCAGAGTGCAGATCGCGCATGCATGCGGTACCTGCCAGCTCCGAGTTGCTTAGCTACCGAGCCGGCTGCACGGTCACCTTATAGTTATCCATCTTCTGTGAGTTGCCGGTGATTGTAAGGATCTGGCCATCAAACTGGAATTCCTGCGGCCCATCGGCGAAATCCATGTGGAAGAACTTTAGGGTTAGATCGCCTTTCGGTGTCATGCGCACTTGGTTTCGGTCTCCCGTATGAAAGCTGATGGTGACTTCGGTTTCTTCGACGGCTCGATTGTGGTCACCCACAAAGTCGACATCAGCGTCAAAGGTGCATCGTCCCGTCGAACTGCGTTCGATCCCGTGCGTGTCTACAAAGTCATTGAGAGCCTGCATGCCTGAAGTCATCAAGTATCTCCTTAAGATTTGACCGGACTTTGACGATCAATGGCTAAAGGAAAGCTAACGGACGAGGTGAAAACCTACATCGTGCAGGCTCTGGCATGCTTCGACAGCCCGTCGGTCGTGGCATCCGCAGTCAAGAAGGATTTCGGCCTCGATGTGAGCCGGCAGCTGGTCGAGAGCCACGACCCGAACAAGAAGGCAGCTTCAGGTCTGGCGCCAAAGTGGCGCGTCCTGTTCGAAGAAACCCGCAAGGCCTTCCTTGAGGATACCGCCTCGATTGCGATCAGCCATCGCGCCGTTCGTCTGCGCGCTCTTCAGCGCATGGCAGAGAAGGCCGAAACCTCGGGCAACATGGTGCTGGCGGCTTCGCTGATGGAGCAGGCCGCTAAGGAAGTTGGCGACAGCTACACGAACCGGCGCGAGGTTACGAACAAGTTCGAGGGCATGACGGATGAATCTATCGGCGCTCGGCTCGCTGAGTTACTCGGAAAAATTGGAGGCGGTGCAGCTTCTTGAGGAGCTAGAGCGGCGGCAACGAGCAAACCGGCTCGGTTCCTATAGCCCCTATAAGAAGCAGCGCGAGTTCCACCTCGCAGGCGCCGCCTACCGAGAGCGGCTATTCATGGCCGGCAACCAGCTCGGCAAGACGCTGGCGGGCGCTGCCGAAGCGGCGATGCACCTCACAGGGGAATATCCGGACTGGTGGCAAGGATATCGGTTCTCCGGGCCGATCGTCATGCTTGCCGGTTCCGAATCGTACGAACTGACGCGCGATGGCGTGCAGCGGCTCATGATCGGGCCGCCGATGAACCCCGAGGATTGGGGAACCGGGTATGTTCCGAAAAAGGCCATTGTCGCGACCACCAAGCGCTCAGGCGTATCTGGTGCGCTTGATAGCGTTACGGTTCGGCATAAGTCGGGTGGCGTCTCGACACTGCTCTTCAAGGCCTACGAGCAAGGCCGGTCGAAGTGGCAGGCCAACACGGTCAATTACGTCTGGTTCGATGAAGAGCCGCCGCAAGCCGTCTATTTCGAGGGCATCACCCGCACCAATGCGACGGGTGGCCTAATCGCGGTCACGTTCACGCCGTTGCAGGGGATGAGCGAAGTGGTACGACGCTACATCAAGCCTGGGGACGATCCCGGCGCCGTAGACCGCAACGTCACCACGATGACGATCGACGACGCCGAGCATTACACGCCGGAGGAGCGGGCAAAGATCATCGCCAGCTATCCGGCGCACGAGCGCGAGGCACGCACGAAGGGCATCCCGGCGCTGGGCTCGGGCCGCATCTTCCCGGTGACGGAAGAGAGCATCAAGGTCGCGCCGTTCGAGATCCCGAAGCATTGGGTCCAGATCGGCGGCATGGACTTTGGATGGGATCACCCGACGGCCGGCGCCGCTCTGGCGTGGGACCGCGATGCAGACGTGATCTATGTCACGAAGGTTTACCGGCAGCGAGAGGCGACACCGATCGTTCACGCTGCAGCGCTCAAGGCCTGGGGCAGCTGGCTTCCATGGTCATGGCCGCACGATGGCAACAACGACACGGCGGCAGGCCAGAACCTTGCGACGCAATACAAGGCGCAGGGGCTGAACCTGCTGCCGGAAAAGGCCACGTTCGACGACGGCAGCAACAGCGTCGAGGCGGGTCTGATGGACATGCTCGACCGGATGATCACCGGGCGCTGGAAAGTGTTCTCGACGTGTCCGGAGTGGTTCGACGAGTTCCTTCTCTACCACCGCAAGGATGGGAAGGTCGTCAAGGAGATGGACGACGTGCTTTCGGCGTCCCGTTACGCGCTGATGATGAAGCGCTTTGCGAAGGTCAAGCCCGACAACAAGGGCTGGGGCTTCACGGATCGAAAGGGAGTTGTTTGACATGGGCACGCCAGGATTTCCCAAACCACCGTCGCCGGGCGGTTGCCTAATCATCCCTCCGGCGCGCGACAAGCGAGCAGCGAAAGCCCAGGCCGAGGCGCTTTTCAAGCCCCGCCCAAACCGCAAGGCAGTGTCTGTGCCGCAGGTTAAGCCAAAGGACCGCGCCTAATGCCCGCCGTATCGAACGAACAGGTCACCTCGCAGGTGACGCAATTGGTCAAGGACTGCGAAGACTTTCGCGACCAGTCGTCAGCCGATCGCGTCAAGGCGATGGAGTATTACGATGGCGTGATGAGGGACGTGCCGGCCGATGCGAACCGGTCGAAAGTCGTCTCGCGCGACGTGCGGTCTGCCATCAAGAAGGTGTTGCCGTCGCTCATCCGGACCATCCTCGGCAATGACAAGGTCGTTGAGTACGAACCGGTGAACCAGGGCGACGAAGCCGGCGCCGAGCAGGCCACCGACTACATCAACTACATCGTGTTTCCGGAGAGCGATGGTTATGACGCGGTGCAGGATGCTGCGCACGATGCGCTTAAGCTGCGCAACGGTGTCATCCGCTGGTGGTACGACAAGAAGCGTGTCGTCGCGGTTTCCCGGCATACCGGCCTTGATCAGAATGCGCTGGTGCAGCTCGTTGGCGGCGATGACGTCGATGTTTTGGAGCAAGGGCAGTACATCGAGGTAATCCAGACACCGGAAGGCCCGGTGCCGACCACGCTCTATGACGTTAAGATCCGCAGGACGTCGGTATATGGGTGCACGCGCCTCGCCGCGGTACCGCTCGAAGAATTCCTCATCCATCCCGACGCGATGTCGATCGAGGATAGCCTCTGCACCGGCATCAGCATGAAGATGCGTCGGTCTGACTTGATCGCGATGGGCTATGATCGCGCCGTGATCGACGAGTTGCCGGCGTCGACCCGCGACAACGACAAGGAAACCGAGGAATCCGCCCGTCGCCGTGACGTCGTGAACGCCGACGACCAGTCGGACAAGGCAGCCCAGGAGGTCGATTACTACGAGCTCTATGTCCGGATCGACGCTGACGACGACGGAATCGCCGAGCTGCGCCGTATGGTCTTTGCAGGCGGTACCGCAGAGAAAAACCTCCTCGAAAATGAGGAATGGGACGAGGTACCGTTTGCCGACCTGATCACGGAACGCCGGCCGCACCAGCGCGAAGGCAACTCGATCACCGACGACATGGCGGAAATCCAGCGCATCAAGACGGTGCTGCTGCGTCAGACGCTCGATAACCTGTACTGGCAGAACAACCTTCAGCCAATCGTGCAGGAAGGCACGATCGAGAACCCCGAGGCGGTGCTCAACCCGAAATTCGGCCAGCCTATCCGCGTGAGCCAGAACACGGACGTTCGCGCCGCTGTCGGCTACAATCAGGTGCCGATGGTCGCTGACAAGTCGTTCAACATGCTGGGCTACCTTGATCAGGAGGCGACGGACCGCACAGGCATTTCCGACGCATCGAGCGGCATGGCGCCCGACGCTCTGCAGAACATGACCGCGAAAGCGTCGTCGATGATCGAGGCCGCTGGCATCGGCCAGACCGAGCTGATGGTTCGCACGTTTGCGCAGGGCCTGAAGCGAGTTTTTCAGGGCCTTCTGAAGCTGACCATCAAGCATCAGGATCAGCCGCGCACGGTTCGTCTGCGCGGTAAGTGGGTGACCTTCGACCCTCGGCATTGGAATGCTGCCATGGACGCGACCGTCAACACCGGTCTCGGCGCCGGCACGCGTGAGCGCGACATGATGATGGTGCAGATGGTCCAGCAGTTGCAGGAGAAGCTGCTCGCGTCGCTAGGCCCGGTCAACAACCCCTATGTGTCGCCTGACAACCTCTATAACTCGATCGCGAAAACGGTCGAGGCAGCCGGCCTGAAGTCTCCTGACCTGTATTTCACGAAGCCGGACCCCGAGCAGCTTCAGAAGCGGTTGGCGGCCGATGCAGCCAAGCCAGATCCGGAAATGCAGAAGGTCCAGGCGCAGGCGCAGGCCGACGTTCAGAAGGCGCAGCTTCAGGCAGAGACCGACCGGATGAAGCTTGAAGCACAGACCCGCGTCGACATGGCGAAGATCGAAGCTGAAACCGAGATCAAGCGCTACCAGATCGATCAGGAAATCGAACTGAAGCGCCAGCAGGCGTTGGCGCAGGCCTTTGTCGGTCAGCGCATCCCGCAAACCCAGATTGGAGGGCAGCCAGGATGACGCAGGAAGAAAAGCAAGCCGCAGCGCGCGCGATGCTCGACAATCCGCTGTTTCACGCCGTCATGGACGATCTGGAAGCAGCAGCTATCAACGGGTGCATCAACGCCCCGGTTACCGACGACGAAACCCGCGCCGCCTTCGCGGCAGAAGCGCGGGCCATCAGGAAATTCCGCAGCAAGCTCAAGTTCCTCGCCGAGGAACAAGCCAAGGCTGACGGGAAGGGCGCCCCGGCATAGGGCCTGGGCCAAACCTCAAAAGGCACAACATCATGAGCGAGAGCGTCAACCCGGCCGCGGCTGGGAACGAAACCGTGCAACCCTCGACCCAGCTCGACAACCCCGACAATCTGAACTTCTGGGAGCCAGGCTACGACGACGAGCCGGCCAACTCGGAACAAGGCGAGGAAGGGATCGAAGGCGAGACGGATGAGACCATCGAGGATGGTCAAGAGGCCGGCGAGACCGCAGACGACGCCGAAGGCGACGAGCCAGTCGATGCCGAGAATGGCGAGGCGGCCAACGAAGCCGACAGCCAGCTTGTCACTCTGAAGGGTGGCGAGCAGGTACCGTTGTCCGAGCTGAAGCTCGGGTACATGCGGGAGCGCGACTACCGTTACAAAACTCAGGAGACTGCCAACAAAGGGCGCGCTCTTGAGACCATGACAACCCGCGTGGCCAACACGGTCAAGGGTATCGCTTCCTATCTGGCGGAACGTTTGCCGCCTGAGCCGCCACGTCAGTTGGCGTATCAGAACCCCGCCGAGTACACCCGCCAGAAGGCGCTGTATGACGACGGTTTGGCGAACATCAACCAGATCATCGAACTGGCGAACGACTCCACGGCAGTAGCCGGCGAGCTTCAATCGTCGGCGACCCAGGAGACGCTTCAAGCCGAGAGCGAGAAGCTGGCCCAGGTGTTCCCGCAGACGACGAAAGAGGACGGCCGCAAGGCTTTCTTCGATCAGGCGTTTTCGGCGGCACTTGAGCTTGGCTTTTCCGACCAGGAACTGAAGGGCGTCACTGATCACCGGCTGTTCGGGCTGGCCTACTATGCCCGGATCGGGATGCAGGCAGAGCAGGCGAAGGGGAAGGCGCTGACGAAGGTCAACAACGCTCCCCCGGCGACACCGAAGGCCCGCCCGAGCGGTGCACCCGGCCAGCAGCAGGTTCGGAAGAACAAGGAAGCGATGCAGCGGTTGTCGAAAACCGGGTCGATCAAAGACGCAATGGCGATCGACTTCGACTAACCCCTCTATCGAAGGAATACGACCATGGCCGCATTGGCTAATACCTTCATGACGACTGCCGCAAAGGGCAATCGCGAGCAGCTTTCCGACGTGGTGTCGCGCATCACGCCGGAAGACACCCCGATCTATTCCATGATCGATCATCCCAGCGTCAAAGGCACGCACCCCGAATGGGAAACCATCGCCCTTTCTCCTCCTGGCACGAACGTCCAGACGGAAGGCGATGAGTACACCTTCGGCGCCTCGACGCCGGCGGCCCGCGTCGGCAACTATACGCAGATCATGCGTAAGACCGGCATCATCTCGGGCTCGCAGGAAGAGGCCGACAACGCCGGTCAGGCGGAAAAGCGCAAATATCAGAAGCTGATGCGTGGTGTGGAACTGCGCAAGGACGTCGAATACTCGCTCGTCTCCAACGTCGCTTCTGTGGGCGGTGCCGCCCGCGTCTCTGGTGGTCTGCCGTCCTGGCTGACGACCAACGTCTCCCGCGGTGCCACCGGCGCCAACGGCGGTTTCAGCTCGGGTTCCGGCCTGACTGTTGCCGCGACCAACGGGACGCAGCGCGCGTTCACCAAGGCGTTGCTCGATGGCACGATGCAGGCGGCCTACAACTCGGGCGGTAACGTCCGTTACGGCGTAGTCTCGCCCTACGTCAAGAGCGTGTTCGTCACCTTCATGTCGGACACCAACGTCGCATCGTTCCGCTATGCGGCCGACGGCAAGAGCAAGAACACCATCGTCGCCACGGCGGACATCTACGAAGGCCCGTTCGGCAAGGTGTCGATCGTGCCGAACCGCGTACAGGCGACCGATGCCGGCGTGGCCCGCAATGCCTTCCTGCTCGACCCTGACCACCTGGCATGGAACTGGTTCCGTTCCATCAAGGAAGACAAGGCCGTTGCGAAGACGGGCGACGCCGAGAAGTTCGTCCTGATCGGCGAGGGCTGCCTCAAGGTCACGAACGAAGCCGCTCACGGCGTCGTCGCTGACGTCTTCGGCCTCACCGCGTCGAGCTGATCGGCGCGTCATATCATTGAGCGTAGAGGCGGCTTTCGGGCCGCCTTTTCCATTTCCAACCAGGAGAAACGAACATGGCTGACAACAAGCCGCAGGACAATCAGACCGACAAGCCGAAGGAAAACCTGATCGAAGTCGAGATCAAACGCGACTTCTGGGACGAAGAGGGCGAGCGCCAGCGCGCCGGCACCATCATCAAGGTTCCGGTCGAGGTGGCACTCGAAGGCATCGAGAGCGGCGCTCTGGCTCGCGTCAAGAAGGACTAAGCCAGTGGCGATCAAGGACGGTGATTTCGAGCTGGTCACATACGACCCGAAAACGGGCCGGTCTGTCTGGCGGATGTACGATGGCGCACGCTACGTCTACCGCACCGACTATCCGGTAACGAACCTCGTGAGTGAAAATGCCGCCGTCCGCAATAGTGCAGAGCGGGCCTGGCGAGGCGATTGGCATCGCGTTGCGTCGGTCCCGCTCAACATCTTTCACGAGCAGCTTGCCCCCGCCATCCAGCAGAGCGACGACGGCTATGTCTCGCGCTGGCTGAATGACGGCGACAACCGCGCATTCAGGACGAAGGACGGCCGGATATGAGCGTCGAATTTGACCGCATCAGATCCAAGGTGAAGGCCATCGAGGCGAGCCGGCCCAGCGCCGAGGAAAACCCCGAGGCTCACCGGGAAGCGAATGAGCAGATTTCTCGCCTCATAGACCGCTCCCGCATGTTTGCCGACGCCGAGCGCGCCCGGAAGGTTCCCCTATGAGCACCATTGCCGACTACGCCTCGCTGCTCATCGATGCTGGCGAGTACAGCGGCCGCAACGACGTCGCCCACCTTTTCCCGCGCTTCGTCGGCATGGCCGAGGTGAAGCTGAACCGCTTCCTTCGTGTTGCCGATATGGAGGTCGTGGCTCCTGTCACCATCACGAATGGCGCCGGCACGCTGCCGACCGATTTCCTCGAGGCGAGGGAGGTCAAGAACGCCAACGGGCTGCCGATCCGTGCAGTGTCTCTTCAGCAGCTCACCGAGAGCTACGCTGGCCGCTCGGGTGTCCCGGCCGGGTACGCCATCGTCGGCAGCACCATCAACGTCCGTCCCCTCGGTGATGGCAATCTCACCATCACCTATTACGGCAAGATCCCGCCGTTACTCAGTTTGACTGTTATAAAATCTCGTTTGCTGATTAATACAGCTTTCCT
>NZ_JAEPRP010000326.1:0-3597 GCF_016652895.1 Ensifer sp. SSB1 | reverse complement strand
CCGTGGTCCGTGTAGACGGCTAGGCCGCTACGCTGGAGCGTCACCCGGTTATCGGTCGAATCGAGCGCCACTGCTTGGCCGCAACCAGACAGCGCCAGCAGGACCATCAGCACCAGCCAGCCAGCCAACAGCCAGACCGGCCACACCGGCGACGCGCCAGGCTCCCTGCGTTCTTCCTTCATGGTCTCGATACGCGCATGGGCCCGTTCGATGTCGGTGTCGACGTCGGCCAGCACCTCGCGCACGAACTCGGCAGTCAGCCGCTCCGGGCTGGCGGCGTACGTGGTCTGCATGGCGTCGAGGCGCATGGAGCGCTCGATGCGCAGCAGGCCGATCCAGACGCGCAATGCTATGATCTTCAGCGTCTTCATGGCGATCTCCGATCAGGCCCGGGCGGCTTTGCGGGGGCGAATCCCCATCAGCGCATTGACGTTGGCGACGAGGTCGTGCGGCACAGGGAGGTGACTCGGCACCGCAACGATTTCGGCCGGCATGAACTTCTCGCCCTCCGGCCACGCCTCACGCAGCTTTTCCGTGGTCGTTACGGAATAGACGAGCGCGTGCAGCTTCGTGCGCAGCTCCTCCTTCGCGGCCTCGATGGCGTTGTGTTCGCGCACGATTGCCTGGGCGCCCTCGTACACAGCGTGTGCCTTGTCCACCTTGATTTCGGAGCTGTACGGCGGAAACAGGCGGGTCCGCGACAGCTTCATGGTCTTTGGCGCGCCGTTGCCATGACCGTATGTCCTGAAGCCATCGCAGGCAATGACAACGGTATCTCGGCCCGCCGCCCAGCCCTGCGGAAGCTTCTTCGCTATCTTCTCCGCGTCGGCATACGTATGCGCGTACAGCGCATCAGCCAGGGCAGTGCGCGCCTTCTCGTGCGCGGCCTCCCGCACCTTGAATGTCGCCAGCACCGCGGCGGCGATGATTTCTTCTCGGTTGGTCTTGTTCAGCTTCATTTGTTCCTCGCGTGTTTTTGTTGTCACTGCACAGACTGCCCAGCCATAACGGCCAGGTTCTTTTCGGACTGCGCGACGTGCTGTGCACGGGCCCGGTCCAGAATTCGTTTGCTCTCCACCTCGCGCCACAGCTCCGCGAACGCCTGCACGCCCATCTCGACCGTGAAATCGAACTGCGCCGGGGCCTCGCCGCCGGTGAAGGTCGACACGTGCACGACCGCGCGCCAGTCCTTGTGCGGCAGCCGGTAGAACAGAACCGGGATGTCGCCGTCCTTCGCCTGCTCGACCGTCTGCTCCCACCACGTGCGGATCAATGGCCGCTGGCAGTGCTTCACCTCGATCGACCAGCCGGGCATGCCGGTCAGGTCCGAGTCGTCGGCGTGGTTGCGCACGCGGCGCCGGATGTCCAGCCCCAGCAGGTCGCAGAGGATCCGCGCGATCTTGCGCTCGCCGTCCTGGCCCTTGGCCCGGTTGCTCTTGCCGATCTGGCTGCGCGTCCGCGCGGGTTTCGTTGCTTCGCTCATGTTTCGATTATGGCTTCACTGCAAGCCATTTACGCATATTTAACCGCGAACAAATCCAACTGCC
The DNA here is from genome assembly GCF_016652895.1 of Ensifer sp. SSB1. Classification (NCBI taxonomy): domain Bacteria; kingdom Pseudomonadati; phylum Pseudomonadota; class Alphaproteobacteria; order Hyphomicrobiales; family Rhizobiaceae; genus Ensifer; species Ensifer sp. SSB1. The sequence continues at coordinate 2,050 of NZ_JAEPRP010000326.1, read as the reverse complement.
GCGGGTCGACATCTCGCTTCGGCACTTCCTGCTTGCGCACCTGATGCGGCTGCAGCGTGACCAAGTCCCGCGGTCCGCCATCCAGATACCGGCAAGTCAGGCGGCTGAAGCAATCCTTCTTGCTCGTGCCGGCGAGCAGCTTCTTCACCACTGCCAGGCGGCCCGACGGTGTGATGACCGTCTCGCCCGGCTGGAAATCATCCAGATCCGCGCAAAGCATGTTCGCACTCCGTTCAAGCCATTTGTGCATATTATAGCCCGAGCAAACGGCGCGTGTCAGCAAGCAAATCGCGTTCCGTGAACCCGTAATGCTTCGGGAAACCCTTAGTGCCGAGACCGTGCACGCCCAGCGGGCCGGTGTGATGCGGCTCGCACAGCGGCATGGTGTCTTTGTCGTCGGCACGCGCGGTGCCCTGCCCTTCCTTCAGGTGGTGGACCTGCACCCCGTAGGTTTCGTACCCCAGCCGCAGGCACACCACGCACGGCAGCGCGGCGACGGCGCCCATGTGGTCGCGGTTGGCCTTGGGCTTGCGCTTCGGGCCCTTCTTCTTCCAGGCGGTGCGCTGCAGGCCGGCGCCCTGCTTCAGGCCGGACGTACGCTTCATGGGTGTGCGGCGGGCCAGCACTACGCCGCCCTCCGCGCACTGGCCGCCAGATCCTCGTAGCCTTGCATGCCCGGCTCGCTCCACAGCACGCCACGCTCGGCGCCGAACGCTGACATCAGCTCCTGCAGCGCCGCCATCTGGCGGATCGACATCTTGCTCGTGCTCTTGCCCAGCACCACGAAGCCGCCATCGATGCCCGGCACGACGTCCTGCTTGTCGAGCGCCGCGGAGAAAACGTGCTTCCAATTCGCGGGCGACAGCTTGCGGCCGTACCACTCGACCTGCTTCGACACGTCCGTCAGCATCGCCCACATGCGGGCGTTCTGTTCCAGCGTGCGGGTCGGCGGCTGGATCGTCACCACGAAACCGTCGGGCGCTGACTTGATCGCGGCCAGGGCGCCAGCGCGGGCCTGGCCGTGCACCAGGCGGTAGATCTGCTTCTCGCTCATGTCAAGTCCTTGGGGTCACCTGTCACCATGCCGACGAGTGCGCTGTCGAGCAGGTAGCCATAGATGCGCATCTGCTGCGCCAGCGCCTGGCGTTCTGCCGGGCCGATCGTCTTCCAGAGGCAGCACTCGACCGCATCTTCGAAATCTGCATTTGCCGTACCGCAGCACGGGCAGAGAACTCGCCCCGATTCGAGCAGCATGCCGCCGCAGCTTGCATCGTCGTCGGAGTCGTCGCAGCAGTCGGCCGCATCGTCCTCGTCGTGGTGCAGGTCGAAGCATTCCGCGCAGCGCCACATGACGACCTCCTCCGGCGCGCGGCGCTCCAGCTGCTCGTCGGGGGCGAGCAACGCACCTTCCGGCGCCTCGTCGACTGGCCGCGGCAGGCGAATCTTCAGCACGGCTGGATCTCCACGATGGCCCCGGCGTCGTACTCGATCGCCTGCAGCTTGCTAATCTGGTTGTTGATCTGCGCGATGCGGGCGTTGAACTCGCGGCGCAGTTTCTCCTTGGCGCTGTTCAACTGGCGGATATGCTCGGCCGTCGGGTCGAAGCCTTCCGGCACTTCGGCGTGGATCGTGTGCTCGCACACCCGAATGCAGACGTCGCCTTCGCGGACGTACTTGTCTGCCTCGATGGCAGAGAACCGGTACGAAAACTCGTTTTCGTATGAGGACTTCTCAAAAAAGATCCAGCCCTTAATTTCGATTTTCATGATGCCTGCCTCTCCCAGTATTTCGAATGCACCAGGCGGGTTGCCCGGTCCACTTCCCCGACGGTGCACATGCGGAGCTGGCGGCCCCACAGGTACAGCGCGTCTCGCACATCGACCAGGCCCTGCGCGTCCAGCGTCAGGCTCTTGGTCTTCCGGTACCGCTCCTGCACGCGCCGCATGCCAGCCTCGGCCGCATCGATCACCGGCGCCGCTTCAGCCCCGATGCCCTGGTCGGCCAGCGTCCATGCGTGGTTGATGCCGCCGGCGATGCTGTTCCACTCGTT
>NZ_JAEPRP010000325.1:0-3646 GCF_016652895.1 Ensifer sp. SSB1 | reverse complement strand
TCCGGCGTCGCATCGTTTGCGGCTTGGTGGGCGTTATCCTCGGTCGGTGTCGTCGCCTTGCCAGCGGCCGGCTGCGATGCGGTCTGCGCCGACTGGGCCGGTTGCGTCGACTTCTGGTCGGACTGCGTTGTGCCCTGAGCGGTAGCTTGTGCCGGCTGCGCCGCCTTCTGCGCTGCAACCGGACCGGCGGCGACCAGCCCCAGCAGGCAGATGAGAATGGCAGGCAGTTTTCCGACAGAACGCAATTTCATAGTCCTTGCAGGTTGAGACCGTGGAGCGGAATCGCGTCAGTGGCCATCCCAATGCGATGTGAATACGAAAGACGGCGGAAAGATGCAAAACCCGCCGTCAATTGCGCTCCAGCGCCGGATTTTTCGTCAGAAACCGGCGCCCGGCCTTGCCAGATAGGCAAGCTCGGCATCTGTCGAGACGCGAGCCAGCAAGGCATTTCGATGCGGGAAGCGGCCGAATTCCTCGATCACCTCGCGGTGGCGGATGGCGTAATCGAGATATTCGGCATCGCCGAGCTCGGTGAAAAGCTTCACCGACATGGTCTGGTCGGTCAGATTTTCCGAATGCTCGAAGGGCAGATAGACAAAGGCGCGCGCTTCCGGCTTGATCGCCATGTCGGCGCCGTTGCCGACGGCGAGCTTGGCCTCGTGCAGCGCCAGACAATCGGTCGCAAAGGCCAGCGGCGTACCGCGATACATGTTGCGCGGCAGCTGGTCGAGCAGAATGATCGCCGCCAGCCGGTTCTCCGGCGTCGCGCGCCAGATCTCGCCGACCCCGCGGGCCAGCCCCAGGTGCGACGCCTGGAAGCGGCGAATGCAGGCGTCGTCCAGTTCGTGGCTGGCGGTGAACCAGTCGTCATAGGTGAGCTCGCCGAACCAGAAGTTCAAAACGTCTTCCGGCGTGCAGATTTCAACTTCTCTCGTCATTTTCTCCCTCATGCCGCTCTGCTGCCGGCCCTGCCTTTGTCGAACCGGAACGGCAGCCATGCATGCGCTAAGACATAGGCGCGCAACGGCCCATGTCCATGCATGACCGGTGTCCATGCATGACCAACGCCGATGCACGCCTTACGCGCGCCGCGTGAGGATGGCAACAAAGGCGATGCCGCCGACAATGCCGGTGACGACGCCGATCGGCATATCCTCGGGCGCCATGATCACCCGAGCGACGAGGTCGGCGAGGATCAACGTCAAGGCGCCGAAGAAGGCCGAGAGCGGAATGACCCGGACATTGTCGCTGCCGGCAAAGAGCCGCACGAAATGCGGCACCATCAGCCCGACGAAGCCGATTGCGCCTGAAAAGGCCACCATCACCCCGGTCAGGAGCGCGGTGACGACGAAGAGCGTCAGCCGGAAACGGCGTACGGGAATACCGAGCGTCGTTGCCGTCTCGTCGCCCATGGCAAGCGCGTTGATCTCACGCGAGCGCACGACCAGCCAGCCGAGCGAAACGAAGAGCACCAGCGCCGGGTAGACGAGATGCGGCCATTGCGCGAGGCCCAGGCCGCCGAGCATCCAGAAGATCACCGTGTGCGTCGCCCGTGGATCGCCGAGGAAGATCATGAGATTGCCGACCGAGGTCAGCACGAAGGCAACGGCGACGCCGGCAAGGACCAGGCGATCGGCACTGGTGCCGAGCGCGCGGGAAACGAAGGCGACCAGCACGGTGGCAAGCAACGCGCCGCCAAAGGCAAAGAGCGGCACCGTGAGAAGGCCGAGGATCATTCCGGTATGCAACAGCGCGACGATCGCCCCGAGCGCGCCGCCGGAGGAGACGCCGAGCAGATGCGGATCGGCAAGCGGATTGCGCGTCACCGATTGCAACACGGCGCCGGTCAGTGCCAGGCCGGCGCCGACAAGCCCCGCCAGCATCACCCGCGGCAGGCGCACGTCCCAGACGATGCTTTCGCGCCCGGCAGACCAGAAGGCCTCGACACTGCCGGGCACGAGCTTTCCGGCAACGATCGACCAGACGGTGGTCACGGGGATCGGCGCCGAGCCGAGCGACACGCCGGCGGTCACGGTCAGAAGAAGCAGCAGCAGAGCCGCGAACAACCCGACCCCGCCGCGGAGCGCCCGCGCCGGGGAAACCCGCGAAACGGCAACGGGAGCAGCCGACGTATCCTCAGCCAGCATCGGTTACAGGCCCTGCCCGTGAAATGCCCTCGAAAGCCGGGCGATGGCATCGATGTTGCGCGGTCCGGGCGTCGCCTCGACATAATCGAGCACGACGAAACGGTCGTTCTTCACCGCGTCGACATTGGCGAAGGCCGGGTTGCTCTTCATGAAAGCGATCTTGTCCCCGGCTTTCACCTCGCCGTAGTTGACGATCATCACCACCTCCGGGTTCCGCTCGATCACCGGCTCCCAGGAGACTTCCACCCAGCTCTTGTCGACATCGTCCATGATGTTGGCGCCGCCGGCAGCCTCGATCATCGCCGTCGGAATGCCGAAGCGACCTGATGTGAAGGGCTTCTCCTCGCCGGAATCATAGACGAAGACGCGGGTCGGCTTGGCGTTGCCGGCATTGGCCTTGGTGATCTCGGCAAGCTGGCTGCGATAACCCGCGACCAGCGCTTCGGCCCGATCCTCGACGCCGAAGATGCGGCCGAGATTGAGGAGATCGACGAACATGTCGTCCATCGAGGGCTTCTCCCTGGCCATGACGTGGATGCAGGATTCGGTGAGTTCGTAGACGCCGATCTTGAAGGGCGCCAATGTCTCGGGCGTCACTTCGCCACCGACCTTCATGCCGTAGTTCCAGCCGGCGAAGAAGAAATCGGCGTCGGCATTCAAGAGCACTTCCTTGGTCGGATATTTCTCCGCAAGCTCCGGCAGTTCCTTCACACCTTGGCGCAGTTTTTCATCGAGCGTCTTCCAGCCGGAAACGCCGGTATAGCCGACCATGTGGTCCTGCAGTTTCAGCGCCAGCATCATCTCCACCAGGTTGACGTCGTTGGCGATCGCCCGTTTCGGCGCGGCGTCGAAGGTCACCTCGCGGTTGCAGCTCTTGACGGTCACCGGATAGGCGAGCGCCGGCGTGGCGGCGGCAATGAGAAACAGCAAGGTAGAGGAGGCAATATTGATCTTCATGAAATGGATCCCTGTCGAGGAAGTGAAAAGGAGAAACGGGCGCTGCCGGCAACGGCGGTGCCGTGGGCGGTGGCAGTGACGCCGAAGGCGGTGGAAAGCGCGCGCGGGTTCAGCACCGCATCGGGAGTTCCGAAGGCCGTCAGCCGCCCCGCGGTCACGATTGCGACATCGGTCGCGAATTCGGCGGCGAGATTGATGTCGTGCAGCGTCGAAACGATCGTCAGCTTCAGCGTCTGCAAGAGCTCGAGGATTTCGAGCTGGTGACGGATGTCGAGATGGTTGGTCGGCTCGTCGAGGATGATGATGCGCGGCTCCTGGGCGAGTGCCCGGGCAATCAGCACCCGCTGCTTTTCGCCGCCCGAAAGTGTCGCGAACTGGCGGCCGGCGAGGTGGGAAAGATCGAGATGAGAGAGCGCATGCTGCACGCGCTCGCGGTCCGTCTCCGTCCAGCCGTTGAGCCCCTCTCGCCGCGGGATGCGTCCCATCATCACGACGTCACGCACGCTGAAGGGAAAGTCGCCGGGCATTTCCTGCAGCACGAC
>NZ_JAEPRP010000324.1:0-3652 GCF_016652895.1 Ensifer sp. SSB1 | reverse complement strand
TCACCATCACTCCACCGTCGCGCCGGGGCCGCATCATGGGTCTCTATTCTTCGATCGTTTCCGGTGGCTTCGCCCTAGGTCCGCTGTCGCTCGGTCTCTTCGGCGCGGAGGGCTGGCCGCCCTTCCTGATCGGTATCGTGGCCTTCGTCCTCTGCGGCATGATCTTGCTCGCCATCGTGCCGCGCCTGCCTGAAATGCCGCAGGACGGCGAGGCAACGTCCGTCGGCGGCTTCCTGGCACTGGCGCCGCTCCTCCTGTTTGCGGTTTTCACCGCTGCCGCTTTCGAGCAGACCCTGCTTTCGCTGTTCGCCACCTATGGTGCCACGCTCGCAAGTGCCGAGGAGCGGATCGCCTCACTCCTTACCTGTTTCATTGCCGGCAATGCGCTGCTTCAGGTTTTTCTCGGACGCATGGCCGAGAGGGTAGGCTCGATGCGGGCGATGTTGTTCTGTGTGCTCGTCTCGCTGGCCGGGTGCCTGCTACTGCCGTGGGCCTTCAATTCCTGGCTGGTCTGGCCGCTCGTTTTCCTCTGGGGCGGTGTCTCATTCGGCATCTACACGATGGCGTTGATCCAGCTCGGCGAACGGTTCGCCGGCCAAGCGCTGATCGCCGGCAACGCGGCCTTCGCGGTTGCCTGGGGTCTCGGCGGCATCGTGGCGTCGCCTGCGGCGGGCCTGGCCATGCAGTGGATCGGGCATCAGGGGCTGCCGCTGGCTCTTGGCTCCCTTAGCGGCGTGTTGGCGTTGTTTCTGCTGTCGAAGCTGCGTCCTTCGCGATCGTGACGACACGCAACGCAACAAAAAACCCGGCGCGATGGCCGGGTCCCGTTTCGGTATTCTGAAGAGGCAATCAGTTGGTGCCAAAGGCCGTCTGCAGCAGCTTGATCTGCGCCTTGACGCCATTCTGGTTGTCCGGAACGATCGCGGCCGCTTCGTTCGGGCGGTAGATTTCGCGGTCGAGCAAAGCGACGCGGTTCTGCAGACGCAGCGAGCGTTCGATCAGGTCACGGAAGGATTCCGGCAGTTCGGCCCAGCCCGGAGCGGACTTGTCGACGTTGAAGCTGTCGAGGCGCACCTTGCTCTTTTCCGACATCACCTGGTCGCGGCTCATCTCGCCGTTGTTGACGGCGCGCTGCAGCAACAGCCACGAGGCCATCTGCATCAGGCGGGTGGTGAGCCGCATGGACTCGGCCGCATAGAGCACCGATGCCATGCGCGGCAGAACCTTCGAGGCGGCGCGTCCGGAACCATCGAGATAGGTGGCCGTTTCCTCGACCAGACCCATGCCTTCCGAATAGAGCGTCTTGAATTGTGCCGAGGACGCTGCGTGTCCTGCGAAACTGACCGTATTCAATCCTCTCTCGGACATGACCTGTTTTCCCTGGTTCAAACGCATCACGACAGTCAGGTAGTGGATGACTATAGGAAAGAAATCCTTGCCATCTCTATGCTCGAAGAATGATCCGATAGCGCATTTCGCGCAAGGGCATTCTTAAGAAAGGGTTAATCTCCACAGTTCTTTAGCGAAAGCTATGCCAAAATAAAAAAAGAGCCGCGGAAAGCGGCTCTCAAGGTAAAACAGGGAGAAAAATCAGACCCATTCGCCAGTCGGAGAAATTGTCTGAAACCGGAAAGCTCCGGATGCCCTGACAATCGCAGATAATGCTTAATGTGCCGTTAAACACGGCCCGATTTGCTGCGCTGCAACCCCTCTTGCAAGGCTTCAGCGAAACAGGCTCTCGGCGGCGGACCGGCTTGCGGATTTGCGCGTCCGCTCGGCTTCGAGCCGGGTGATCTCTTCGGTTAACAACGCAATGCGCTGGGTCAGTTCATCGACAGAAAGCAGCGAAAGATCACTGCCGATTTCGTGCACCAGCTTCTTTTGTGGTCGGTCGTCGTCAAACAGGCTCATCCGTCTGATCCTCCTATTTCTGGTTGTTGTCCGGTTCGTTACGCGCTTCCTCAAGCGGGGCAGCGCGCGGCGAAAGCTGCAGGCTTTCCGGTGTCGTCGGCGCGCCGGCATTGACCGGCGAGAAGGCATCGCGGTCGGAGACCGGCACGGGCGCGCGCATCCGGCTGCGGATGATGGCATAGGCTGTGATCAAAATGTGGGCACAGGCGGTAATCATGAACAGGCCGTAGGGACCGGCGGCCGTCATGACCGGACCGCCGATCGTCGGGCCGATGATCGTGCCGATGCCATAGAGCAGCAACAGGCCACCGGAAACCTTCACGAAGTCCTCGGCGGTCGCAAAGTCGTTGGCATGGGAAACGGCGATCGGATAGAGCGCATTGGCCGCAGCACCGTAGATCGCGATCAGCGTCAGCACGATCCAGACCTGGCTCGGCTCGATCAGGAAGATCAGCAGGCCGGCGAAGGCGCCGACGCCGGCAAGCGCGGCCAGCACATAGCGCCGGTCGATGCGGTCGGAGAGACGGCCTGCCGGAAGCTGCATCACCGCACCTGCGAAGATCGCCACGCTCATCATCGCTGCGACCGTACTGTCGGAAAGGCCGGCCTGCCGACCGAAGACGGCGCCGAGCGTGCCGAAAGCGCCATTGGCGATGCCGACGAGCAGGATGCCGAGGAAGGAGACCGGCGAGTTGCGGTAAAGCGCCCGCAGGTCGAGGCGGACCTGCTTCAGTGGCTGCGGCGTGGCGGCTTTGGACAGCAAGGTCGGCAGCATGGCAAGGCAATAGAGAATGCCGCAGATCATGAAGAAGATGCTGGTCGAGGTATCGCCGAAGGGGATCATCATCTGGCCCCCGACGACGCCGAAGAGCGTGATGGCGATGTAGAGCGAGAAGATGACGCCACGGCTCTCGTTGGTGGCGCGTTCGTTCAGCCAGCTTTCAATGATCATCGAGGTGCCGGCGGTGGCGAAGCCGGTCAGCGCACGCAGGATCAGCCACCAGGTCGGATCGATCATGATGCCGGTCAACAACGCGACGATGGCGATGAGAGAGGCGAAGACGCTGAAGGCGCGCACATGGCCGATGCGCTTGACGATGTTCGGGGCGAAGAAGCAACCGAGAACGAAGCCGGCTGCCCAGGACGTGCCGATCAGGCCAAGGATGGTGGTCGGATATCCCTCAGCGGTACCGCGAACGGGAAGAAGCAACCCCTGGAGACCATTGCCCAGAAAGAGAAACAACGTGCCGAGCAGGAGGGCGGCAACCGGGAGCAGGTTCTTTCTCATCATCCATCCGAATTTCGTTCTGCCGTCAGCAAGTTAGGGCGGTGCCTTATGAATTGCCAGCCGGTTTCTCTTTACAGCGCTTTGATTACAGTGCCTTGAGTGGCCGTATAATTCCTTCGATCGGTGACGATTGGAGGAAACATGCGGCCGCCGGTCATTGCAAATCGCTCACGGAAACACTAGCCCTTTTTGCCAAGTGCAGCGTATCGCTAGTCCTTGGGGGAGGCGGTGCTCCGTGCGACGAATAGTGCCGGCGTTGCGAACGCTTTGCCGGCTGAGGCGACCTCCCGGTAGACGAGGGCAACATGCAGAAGGCGCTCGCGCTTATCCTGCTCCTGGCAATGGGCATCCAGCTCCTGTGGCCGCTCGGAATCCCGGGTTTGCGCCGCCGTCGCGATTTCTGGAAGATCGCTGTTTTCGCCATCGTGATGATGATGGTGACGGTGCTGATCC
>NZ_JAEPRP010000323.1:0-3655 GCF_016652895.1 Ensifer sp. SSB1 | reverse complement strand
TTGTGACTGAGAATCAACGAGAGTTGGTCCGCCAGAAGCTGCCGGAGATGCGCACCCCCGAGTGGAAGGTCCTGGCGAAGGCGACGGGCGTCCCGTATGGGACGATTTACAACATTGCCTACGTAAACCGGTCGAAAGATCCGGGCTACGCCAACGTATACGCTCTGTATACGCACCTGAAAGCGAAGCGTAAGCCATACCTGCAGCGCCCGCGCTCAGTGGAAACCCCGGAAACCGTTGTCGCATAGCCGATAATATGCATAAACGGTTTACGGAATAGGCATATAAGCGTAAACTGTGTTCGTGGCCTCACTCCCATAGGACCACAGTCCAAGCCCGAGCGCCTTTGCAGGGTGCTCGGATCACGCTTACACAAATGCGCTCGCGGAGGGGCTGCGTCACCGGCAACGGCCGCACCCCGAATTTGTGCGGGGCTGCAAAGCTCCCTCTCCGCGAGCGCGGAGGAAGAACCTTCGCATGAGCACCCTCATCATGGCCGCATGCTGGCCTTTGCAGCAGATGAGCCCGGCGCAGAAGTCCGTGCTGATTTCGCTCGCCGACCAGGCAAACGACGATGGTGTCTGCTGGCCTGGCGTCGAGAAAATCTGCATGCGTACATGCCTATCCGAGCGAGCAGTCCGTGACGCACTGACCTGGCTGGAAGCAGTCGGGGTCATTCACCGCCAATTCAGGCACAACACTAGTACCAGCTACACGATATCGCCCAGCCGATACAACCCTGCCGGGGCGCCGCCGAAGCGTGAGCGCCGCAGGCCAGATCCCGACGACCCTGTCGCGCTGGAAACTGGCGCCCCCCCTGCAGATGGCGCACCTGGTGCAAATGGCGCACCCCCACCGGCAGATGGCGCACCTCGGCCGGCAAATGGCGCACCTCCAGGGGTGCAAATGGCGCACCCTAACCGTAAGGGAACCTTCTTAGAACCTACAGAGGAACCGTCAGAGACGCGCGGCTCGCGCTTGGCGAAGGACTGGACGCTGCCGGAAGACTGGCTCGTGTGGGCTGTGGGCAAGCAGCCGACGTGGAGCCCGGCCCATGCGATGAACGTTGCCGAGCAGTTCCGCGATTACTGGGTCGCCGTACCGGGCGCCAAGGGGCGCAAATCGGACTGGGAGGCCACCTGGCGCAACTGGGTCCGCCGTGAGGGCGCGGCCGGCGGCCAGGCCCGCAAGCCGCAGCAGCAATCGTTCTCCGATGTCGACTACCGCAAGGGCCTGAGCGATGACGGCGGCTTTTAAGGTCGACAAGGGCACGCGGCCCGGCACGTGCGAGAAGCACGGCGCCTTCGAGGAGCAGGGCGTCTCGTACTTTGGTCGACCAATGATCTGGCACGGCTGCCCGGAATGCGGGCGTGCTCGCGCCGATGCCGAGCTGGCGGTCGAGAACGAGAAGGCCGAGCGCGAGCGGCAGGCGAAACTCGAAACCCGGCTTCAGCAGGCGGGAATCCCCATGCGATTCCGCGACCGGACGCTCGACAGTTTCGACGCAGAGACCGACGGCCAGCGGATAGCGTTGCGCAAGGCTCGCCAGTTCGTTGAGGATTTCGCGCGCCACCAGGCGGCCGGCACGACCGTCGTGTTCATGGGTGCGCCCGGCACCGGCAAGAGCCATCTCGCTATCGCTATCGCCCAGGCCGTAATGGTGCAGACGACCGTGCTGTACGCCAATGCGCTCGACATGATCCGGATGGTGCGCGACACCTGGCGCCGCGACTCGAAGATGTCCGAGCGCGAGGTGCTGGAAATGCTCGGGTCCGTCGGCCTGCTGGTGATCGACGAGGTCGGCGTGCAGTATGGGACAGACGGGGAGCAGGTGATCATGTTCGACGTGATCAACCGGCGGTACCGCGACCTGCATCCGACGATCCTGCTATCGAATCTCGACCGTGATGGCCTGCGGGCCTATCTCGGAGAGCGGAGCTTCGATCGATTGCGGGAGGGCGGCATAGTCGTCCCGTTCGATTGGGAGTCCTACAGGGGTAGGCGGTAACGCTCGCCCATCAATATGCATAAATGGCTGGAGTGAACATGGAAGCTACAGGTGCAGAACTGCGGGACGCCGGCATCGAGCGGGCGACCGACAACGCGGAGGCCGCCGCGCCCGGCTGGGCCGACCAGGCGCTCGATTACGTGAAGTGGTTCGCCAAGCATGGTGGCCGCTTCAAGGCAGAGCACGTGCGCGACTATGCGACGAAGCAGGGCTTGCCGAACCCGCCGCACGCGCGGGCATGGGGCGGCGTGATCCGCCGGGCCGCGACGATGGGGCTGATCAAGCGTGTCGGCTTCGCGTCGTGCGCCAATCCGTCCGCACACTGCGCGCCCGTGGGCGTTTGGGTGGGGGTGTCTCAATGAGCGCGTTTAGCGAATACGTGACAGGGACGGCTTTCAACCTGTCGCTTTCCCGCCGGCAGATCGAATGCCTGTGTCAGATCGACCAGTACGGCGGCGCGTGGGTGTCGCTGAATACCTTCGGCGCCCTGGTGTCGAAAGGGCTGTGCGAGCGCGTGCCCGGCGAGGAGCTGGCGCAATACCCGCGCGTGCAGATGACGGAAGCCGGCCGCGCCGTGATTCCGCTACTGAAGCTGGCCGGCGTCTACATCAAGTACCCGGAGATGCCGGCGCCCGCGGAACTGCCCGAGATCGAGGTGAAACCGAAGTTTCGTGCCGGGCCGCTGGTGACATTGAAGGAGCCAACATGATCGCACTCGACGAAGCAGGCATGCCGCTGCTGGCCGTGTCGACCGGTGGATCGTTCGACCTGCCACGCTGGCAGAGCTGCGCCCACCCCGAGCACGAGCCGCCCGGCCTGCTGTATATCCCCGCAGGGCAGGGGTACCGGCATGTGTGCCCAGGTTGCGGCGCTGCGCGCGTGCTCACCAGTCCGTCGAGCACGCTCTGACCCGCAGAAATACTCCGGTACATAAATATGCATAAATGCCTTGACACGTAGCCGCGCGTCACTACAATAGCCATAAATGCATAACGCAACACGCAAGGGGATGAAAGATGGCTGTTTACCACGCTCGCAGGAACAATCGTCCGCTGTGCGGCGCGACCGGAAACGCAAAGGGTTTCCATGCTGTGGCGGTCAGCCCGAAGGAATGGAACGCATTGGACGAAAGCAAGCGCTGCAAGCGTTGCGCCGAATCGATTCGTAAGGCGAAGCAAGCCTAAACCACAACCCGCCCGCTACGGCGGGCACCGGATGAAATCATGAAGACCCTGATCCAGAAACTGACCCGCGCCGTCGCCACCACCATGCGCGAAATCCTGAAGCCGTACCGCGTGGTCGTGAAGGGCAATGCCTTCGACGGCCACTCGCACCGCGCCTGGTCGTTCGACGACGCGCTGACCTGGGCGAAGTTCTACCCGCGCAACCTGGCTGGCGAGATTACTGTCACCACCCGCTTCGGTCGTTTCGTCGGCCGCGTGCGCTGAAGTGGCCGGCAACAAGAAGCCCCGGAAGAAGTACGACCCGGTGCGCGCGACGCGCCGGGCGGTGCAGGTGCAGGAAGCGGAGACGCGGCGGAAGGTGCTGGCGTCGCCCGTGACGGATGAGTACGCAGCGCCGATGGAAATGGCAGTGCTGACGGCGCTGGAGGAAATGCGCAAGGGCAGTGCCACGCCGAACGAGTGG
>NZ_JAEPRP010000031.1:46800-47525 GCF_016652895.1 Ensifer sp. SSB1 | reverse complement strand
TCACCCAGGATACGCGCCTCGTGCAGCAAAGCGGAGACGAGTGGCGTATACGGTTCGCGATGCGTCGCAACCAGGCCGACCGTGTGACGGGCGTCCGGATCGACGATCGGGATCATCCGGATATCCTCGTGAAAACCAAATGATTTCGCGACGTTGAACGGCATGATGCTGGCCCAGCGGCCGGTGCGCACATGGGAAAAAAGCACGATCATCGAGTTCGATTCGAGCGTCGGCTTGGCCACGGCGCCGGCCTCTGCGAAATGCTGGTTAATGATGCGGCGGTTCTGCATATCGGCCGTCAATAGACAAAGCCGAACGTCGCTAACCTCTTTCCACGTCACGCTTTCCCGCTCCGAAAGCGGCGTGCCGGCGGCGGTGACGAGGTGGTAGCGCTCGACCTGGAGCGGAACGCTGGTCACCCGGCCGAGCGGCTCGTTCTCCAGATAGGTCAAGCCGGCATCGATCTCGAGGTTTTCGAGTAGCGCCAGGATCTGCACCGATGTCGTCGACAGCACGGAAAAGGTGACGTCCGGGTGCTTTTCCTGGAACGGCGCCGTCAGCATCGGCACCATGGCGAGCGTCGTCGGCACCGCGGCAAGCCGGATATGCCCGGAAAGACCTTTCCGCGCCGCCCGCATCTCCTCCCGCATGGTGCGAGTGTCGCCGACAATGCGCCGGGCCCATTCGAGCACCCGCTGACCCTCGGGCGTCAGCCCCTGGAAACG
>NZ_JAEPRP010000031.1:38369-46790 GCF_016652895.1 Ensifer sp. SSB1 | reverse complement strand
CGCGAACCACGGCTAACGAGCATGACACCGAGCTGACCCTCCAGCTGACGAATGGCCGCCGACAGCGTCGGCTGCGTCACCCCGCATTCCTCCGCCGCGCGACCGAAATGCCGTTCGCGCGCAAGGACGAGGAACATTTCCAGCTTATCGATCATGTCCAGCCTTCAGTTATTGTGGCTCCGCCCCTCTCCCCGCTTGCGGGGCGAGGGGACGTGGCGCTTCGCGAGGTCGCCCTTCATGACACGAGCCCTGAATGGAGTGGAGGGGCGAGCGGACGCCGCAGCCTTCCTTCTCCCCGCCTGCGGGGAGAAGGTGCCGACAGGCGGATGAGGGGCAGCCGACTTCATCTACCGCTCAAACGATCAGCTGGCCGCCATTGACCTCCAGCACCTGCCCCGTGATGTAGCCCGACAGCGCATGCGAGGCGAGGAAGAGATAGGCAGGCGCACAATCCTCCGCCGTTCCAAGCCGACCGAGTGGGATGGTCTTGCGGGTCGCCTCCAGCTTCTCCGGCGACGAATATCGTTCGTGGAAATCGGTGGTGATCGTGCCGGGCGAGACGCAATTGACCCGGATCCCCTCGGGCGCGAGTTCGCGGGCCAGCGCCTTGGAATAGGTGGAAACGAAAGCCTTGGTCGCCGAATAGATCGAAGAGCCGGCACTGCCCCCGGTCAGAGCCGAGATCGACACCGTGTTGACGACCGCCGGATGCGTGCCCTTGCGTAGGAGCGGCAGCATGGCCCGCGTCATCTCGACGACCGCCGTCTGGTTGAGCTGGACGACGGTCTGATACTGCTCGTCAGTGAGCTGCGCCGCGGGAAAGCGACCGACCATCGTGCCGGCATTGTTGATGAGGATATCGACGCTGTCGAACCGGCTGCGCACCACATCGGCCAACCCCTCAACACCACCGGGTGCCAGGAAGTCCGCAGTGGCGACATGCGCCCGGCCTTCCGTTGCCGCCGATTCGAGAAAATCGGGCAATTCACCGATCGACCGGCCCGCGTGAACCAGCACGTGCGCGCCGCAATCCAGAAACTGCCGCGCCACCTCCAGCCCGATGCCGCGCCCGGCCCCGGTGACGACGACGGTCATGCCTTTGAACAAGGCCGGATGAAACATGTCTTTCCCCTCTTCATTCCTCGGGCAGCGTCGCCCATCGCCGAAACGAATGCAACGCGCTCCGATATTTTAAACCATGACGAAACCGGTTTCACGATAAACGCCGATTTAGGAAATTGCGCAGCTTTCGTTTTCGCATATTATGAAAGAAAACGAAAATGAGGAGGATGGAATGTATCTGACAGGTCGGCAGGCGGAGATCCTGGAGCTGGCAAAAGGCGAAGGTCGCGTGCTCGTGGAAGAGCTGGCGCAGCGCTTTTCCGTGACGCCGCAAACGATCCGAAAGGACCTGAACGATCTCTGCGACGCCAAGGTTCTGAACCGTATTCACGGCGGTGCGATCTTCCCGAGCGGCAAGGAAAACGTCAAATACGATGCCCGCCGCCAGATCGCGGCGCCGGAGAAACAGGCAATCGGCAAGGCTGCCGCCGAACTCATCCCCGACAATGCGTCGCTCTTCATCAATATCGGCACCACGACGGAAGCCGTCGGCGAGGCTCTTCTCGACCACAAGGAATTGATGGTCATCACCAACAACATCAATGTCGCCAACCGCTTACGCGTCTTCCCCTCGATCGAGGTGGTGATCACTGGCGGCGTCGTGCGCGGCTCCGACGGCGGCATCGTCGGCGAGGCGGCCGTCGACTTCATCAAGCAGTTCAAGGTCGACTTCGCCGTCATCGGCGCCTCGGCGATCGACCATGACGGCGCGCTGCTCGATTTCGATTTCCGCGAAGTGAAAGTCGCGCAGGCGATCATCGCCAATGCACGCCACGTCATCCTCGTTTCCGATTCGACCAAGTTCGAAAGAACCGCGCCGGTGCGCATCGGTCATATCTCGCAGGTCCAGACCTTCATCACCGATCGCTGCACGCTCGAAAACGTGAGGAAAATCTGTGCCGAACAGGACGTTCGGCTGATCGAAACCGACGCCTGAATCCGGAGGATTAGGCACCCCTAAAGATTCGGGGCGCATTCGTTTGACATTCGATATGTTTTCGTTTTAACTGATTTCACTTTCGCTGACGCATCAATTTGTGCATCGCGAAACGTGGAGGGGAAACAGCAGTGTCAGAGCAGGCAATCTACGACGTCTTCGTCATCGGCGGCGGCATCAACGGATGCGGCATCGCGCGCGACGCGGTCGGCCGCGGATATTCGGTCGCCTTGGCCGAAATGAACGATTTCGCTTCCGGCACCTCTTCCGGCTCCACCAAGCTCATTCACGGCGGCCTGCGCTATCTCGAACATTACGAGTTCCGGCTGGTGCGCGAAGCGCTGATGGAACGCGAAGTGCTCTGGGCGATGGCACCGCATGTCATCTGGCCGATGCGCTTCGTGCTGCCCTATCACAAGGGTGGCCTGCGCCCGGCCTGGCTCATCCGCCTCGGCCTCTTCCTTTACGATCATATCGGCGGCCGAAAGCTGCTGCCGGCGACGGCGACGCTGGACATGAACCGCGACCCGGCCGGCAAGCCGCTGAAGCGCCTGTTCAACAAGGCATTCGAATACTCCGACGGCTGGGTCAATGATGCCCGCCTCGTGGTCTTGAACGCCCGCGACGCAGCAGACCGCGGCGCCGCCATCATGGCGCGCACCCGTGTCGTCTTCGCGCGCCGCGACGGCGCGCTCTGGACGATCGAAACCGAAAACCAGGCGACGGGCGAACGCAAGATCCTGAAGGCCCGCATGCTCATCAATGCCGCCGGCCCCTGGGTCGATGCGGTGCTTTCCGGCGCGCTCGGCAAGAACGATGTCCACAATGTCCGCCTCGTGCAGGGCAGCCACATCGTGGTGAAGAAGAAGTTCGACGATCCGCGCGCCTATTTCTTCCAGAACCCGGATGGCCGCATCATGTTCGCCATCCCTTACGAAGAAGATTTCACGCTGATCGGCACAACCGATCGCGATTACGCGGGCAATCCCTCGGACGTCCGCATCAGCGACGCCGAGATCGACTATCTCTGCGGCGCGGCGAGCGAGTATTTCCTGGAACCGGTCAGGAAGGACGACATCGTCTGGACCTATTCGGCTGTGCGCCCGCTTTATGACGACGGCGCCAGCAAGGCGCAAGAAGCAACCCGCGACTACGTGCTGCGCGTCGAGGGCGACAAGGGCACAGCACCCCTGCTCAATGTCTTCGGCGGCAAGCTCACGACCTACCGCCGCCTCGGCGAATCCGCGCTGGACAAGATCGGTGAATCGATCGGCGTCAAAGGGGCGAAATGGACGGCCGGATCGAAGCTTCCGGGCGGTGATTTTCCGGCTCAAGGCTATGCCGATGAGGTCGCAAGGCTGCGGAAACAATACTCTTTCCTTGCCCCCGCACATGCCCGCCGCCTTGTGCGCCTCTACGGCACACGCGCCGCAGCGCTTCTGGGTTCGGCTTCGAACGAGGCCGGCCTCGGCCACCGCTTCGGCGCCGATCTCTACGAGGTCGAGGTCAAGTGGCTGATGACGCAGGAATGGGCGAGGCACGCCGAGGACGTGCTGTGGCGCCGGACCAAGTTGGGACTGAAGCTGACGCCCGGCGAGGCGGCAGCGCTGGAGGAATATATGCGGGGCGCGGCTAACGCAGCCGCCTGAAGACGCCCGTATTCAGAAGCATTTCCAGCGAAATCGCACAGCGGTTTCTGCGTCCGGAGATGGGAAATACGACGACATGGAGCGTTTCCGCACCGCGCGGAAACGCTCTGGACTGCCGACAGGCTGGGTGGAGAATTCAATGCTTGAAATGAAGAAGATATCCAAGGTCGTGGGCGGGGAGACGCATATCTACCCGACCGACCTGGTGCTGGAGAGGGGGTCGCTGAACGTGCTGCTCGGCCCGACCCTTTCCGGCAAGACGTCGCTGATGCGGCTGATGGCCGGTCTCGACAAGCCCGCCTCCGGTTCGCTGACTTTCGATGGTGTCGACGTCACCGGCCTGCCGGTGCAGAAGCGTTCGGTCGCTATGGTCTACCAGCAGTTCATCAACTATCCGGCGATGACGGTCTATGAGAACATCGCCTCGCCGATGCGCATCAGCGGCGCGGACGCGGCCACCATCGACCGCGAAGTGCGCAAGGCTGCCGATCTCCTGAAGCTGACGCCTTATCTCGATCGCACACCGCTCAATCTCTCGGGTGGCCAGCAGCAGCGCACGGCGCTCGCCCGCGCCATCGTCAAGAACGCCGATCTCGTGCTGCTCGACGAACCGCTCGCCAACCTCGACTACAAGCTGCGCGAGGAACTGCGCGAGGAACTGCCGAAGATCTTCGCCGCGTCCGGCGCCATCTTCGTCTACGCGACGACCGAACCTTCGGAAGCGTTGCTACTCGGTGGCAATACGGCCGCCCTCAGCCAAGGCCGCATCACCCAGTTCGGCAAGACCATCGACGTCTATCGCCGCCCGGTCGACCTCATCACCGCCCGCACCTTCGCCGATCCGCCGCTGAACTGCATCGAACTGGTCAAATCAGGCTCCGCCTTCACGCTCGACAGCAAGTCCGTGCTCGCCGTTCCGGCGCATCTGGCCGGCATCGCCGACGGTCGTTGCACCGTCGCCTTCCAGCCGCATCACATCTCCTTCGACCGTCCCCAGGGCGGCGGCGATGCGCTTACCGTCAAGACGGCGATCTCCGAAATCGCAGGCTCCGAAAGCTTCATTCACGTCGGTTTTGCCAACGCGCGCTGGGTGATGTTGGCGCCAGGCATTCACGATATCGAACCCGACGCGACCCTGGAGGTCTTCGTCGATACCCGCCATCTCATGGCTTTCGGGCCGGATGGTCGCGCCATCGGCGGCACGGCCTAAAGGGGGCGCTGGGAGGAAAACATGGCACGCATCGACCTTGAACATATCCGCCACGCCTATGGCGCCAAGCCGAAGTCGGAAAACGACTACGCGCTGAAGGAAGTGCATCACGAATGGAACGACGGCGGCGCCTACGCGCTGCTCGGTCCGTCCGGCTGCGGCAAGACCACGTTGCTCAACATCATCTCGGGCCTGATCAACCCGTCGGAAGGACGCATCCTCTTCGACGGCAAGGACGTGACGCATCTCTCCACCCAGGAACGCAACATCGCCCAGGTGTTCCAGTTCCCGGTCATTTACGATACGATGACCGTCTACGACAATCTGGCCTTCCCCTTGCGCAACCGGCATGTGCCGGAAGCCGAGGTCGATCGCCGGGTCAAGGAGACGATCGAGATGATCGGCCTTGGCGGCTGGGCGAAGAAGACCGCCCGCGGCCTCACCGCCGACCAGAAGCAGAAGATCTCGCTCGGCCGCGGCCTCGTGCGCAACGACGTCAGCGCCATCCTCTTCGACGAACCGCTGACCGTCATCGATCCCGAAATGAAATGGGTGCTGCGTTCGCAGATCAAGCGGCTGCACAAGCAGTTCGGCTTCACCATGGTCTACGTCACCCACGACCAGACCGAGGCGCTCACCTTCGCCGACAAGGTCGTCGTCATGTATGACGGCCAGATCGTGCAGATCGGCACGCCGGCGGAACTCTTCGAGCGCCCGCGGCATACCTTCGTCGGCTACTTCATCGGCTCGCCGGGCATGAACGTGCTGCCGGTCAAGCTCGACGGCAGCACCGCGACGGTTGGCGGCGAGCAGGTGGGTCTCACCTTCCAGCCCAAGGTCAGGGCCGGCGCCAAGACCGAGCTCGGCATCCGCCCGGAATTTGTTTCGCTTAGCCGCGAAGGCATGCCGGTCGCGATCACCAAGGTCGAGGATATCGGTCGCCACAAGATCGTGCGCGCCCGTTTCGCCGATCAGCCGATCTCGATCATCGTCGATGAAGACGGCGAAATCCCTGCCGAGCCGCGCGTCACCTTCGATCCGAAAGCCATCAACATCTACGCCGATTCCTGGCGCGTCGGCGAGGAGGCCTGACCATGGAGAAAACCTGGAACAACAAGGCCTGGTTCATGGTGCTGCCGGTCCTCGTGCTGGTCGCCTTCTCGGCCGTCATCCCGCTGATGACCGTCGTCAACTATTCGATCCAGGACACCTTCGGCAACAACCAGTTCTTCTGGGCCGGCACCGACTGGTATGTCCAGGTGCTGACGTCGGACCGCTTCTGGGACGCGCTCACCCGCAACCTGATCTTCTCGGCGATCATCCTCGCCATTGAAATTCCGCTCGGCATCGTCATCGCGCTCAACATGCCGAAGAAGGGTCTCGGCGTTCCGGTCTGCCTCGTCCTGATGGCGCTGCCACTCCTGATCCCGTGGAACGTCGTCGGCACCATCTGGCAGGTCTTCGGCCGCGTCGACATCGGCCTGCTCGGCCGCACGCTCGAAGCGATCGGCATCAACTACAACTACGTACAGAACCCGGTCGCCGCCTGGGTGACGCTGATCGTTATGGACGTCTGGCACTGGACGAGCCTCGTCGTGCTGCTGTGCTATGCCGGCCTCGTCTCGATCCCGGACGCCTATTACCAGGCGGCCAAGATCGACGGCGCCTCGCGCTGGTCGGTGTTCCGCTACATCCAACTGCCGAAGATGAAGCGCGTGCTTTTGATCGCCTTCCTGCTGCGCTTCATGGATAGTTTCATGATCTACACCGAGCCCTTCGTCGTCACCGGCGGCGGCCCGGGCAACTCCACCACCTTCCTGTCGATCGACCTCGTCAAGACGGCCATTGGCCAGTTCGACCTCGGTCCGGCGGCAGCGCTATCGATCATCTACTTCCTCATCATCCTGCTGCTCTCGTGGATCTTCTACACCGTGATGACCACGAGCGACGCGCAGAGCTGACACAGGCGGGAGGAGAAACAAAATGCAGACAAGACCCCTTACCGAACGCCTCTCCTGGCTGGTGCCGACGATCTACATCGTCTTCCTGCTCTTGCCGATCTATTGGCTCGTCAACATGAGCTTCAAGGAAACGAGCGAGATCTTGAGCACCTTCTCGCTCTGGCCGGTCAATCCGACGCTCCGGAACTACGAGGTGATCTTCACCGATCCCTCCTGGTACAACGGCTATATCAACTCGATCATCTACGTCGTCATGAACACCGTGATCTCGGTCGCGGCAGCCTTGCCGGCAGCCTATGCCTTCTCGCGTTACCGGTTCCTCGGCGACAAGCACCTGTTCTTCTGGCTCTTGACCAACCGCATGGCGCCGCCGGCGGTCTTCGCCCTGCCCTTCTTCCAGCTCTATTCGGCCTTCGGCCTGATCGACACGCACATCGCCGTGGCACTCGCGCACTGCCTGTTCAACGTGCCGCTCGCCGTCTGGATCCTGGAAGGCTTCATGTCGGGCGTTCCGAAGGAAATCGACGAGACAGCCTATATCGACGGCTATTCGTTCCCGCGCTTCTTCGTGAAGATCTTCATGCCGCTGATCGCCTCGGGCATAGGTGTCGCCGCCTTCTTCTGCTTCATGTTCTCCTGGGTCGAACTGCTGCTTGCCCGCACGCTGACGACCACGGACGCCAAGCCGATCGCCGCCACCATGACCCGCACCGTTTCAGCCTCCGGCCTCGACTGGGGCGTGCTCGCCGCTGCCGGCGTGCTCACCATCATCCCCGGCGCGCTGGTGATCTATTTCGTTCGCAACTACATCGCCAAGGGCTTCGCCCTGGGGAGGGTATGATGACTGCTCAACCCGTTCGCAAGGCCCGCTGGCAGGTGCCCTTCGCCGCCGTTCTCGTCGTTTACGCCGCCGTCGCCGGCCTGCTCATGAGCATGCTGCCGATCAAGGACGGTGCGCGCGACTGGTTCGCGCCGCTGGTGGCCGGCGGCTGGATGGCCTGGTCGTTTCCGTCGGCCATGTTCTTCCTGACGATCTTCGCACTGCTGTCGATGATGGCGGTCTGGGAATATGCCTCGCCCGGTGGCAACCCGCGCGTCGGCATCCTGCGCTTCGAGACGACACGGGGCGATCGCCTCTTCGTGTCGCTGCTCGGCAGCGCCTTCATTCACCTCGCATGGCTCGGTTTCGTCGGCGCACAGAACCTGTGGTGGGCGCTTGCGCTCTCCCTGGTCTATGCCGTCGGCGTCTTCCGCTACGTCTGAGGCGAGCAAATTTGCGGGGCCGTTCCGCGGCCCCCCAAAGCCAAAAGATACGCAATCGCAAACCTAAGGGAGGGAATTATGCGACGGCATCTTCTGACTACGACGGCAGCTATGCTGCTGGCCTTCACCGGCACCGCTTTTGCCGGCATGGACGAAGCAAAGAAGTTCCTCGACACTGAAATCGGCGACATGTCCTCGCTCGACCGCGCGGGCCAGGAAGCCGAAATGCAGTGGTTCGTCGATGCGGCCAAGCCCTTCGCCGGCATGGAAATCAAGGTC
>NZ_JAEPRP010000031.1:10588-38359 GCF_016652895.1 Ensifer sp. SSB1 | reverse complement strand
CCACCCATGAATACGAATCGAAGACGCTCGCCAAGGCCTTCTCCGACATCACCGGCATCAAGATCACCCACGACCTGATCGGCGAAGGTGACGTCGTCGAAAAGCTGCAGACCCAGATGCAGTCGGGCGAAAACGTCTACGACGCCTACATCAACGATAGCGATCTGATCGGCACCCATTGGCGCTACCAGCAGGCCCGCAACCTGACGGACTGGATGGCCAACGAAGGCAAGGACGTCACCAACCCGAACCTCGACGTCGACGACTTCATCGGCAAGTCCTTCACCACGGCGCCGGATGGTAAGCTCTACCAGCTGCCCGACCAGCAGTTCGCGAACCTCTATTGGTTCCGCTACGACTGGTTCAACGACGAGAAGAACAAGGCGGACTTCAAGGCGAAGTACGGCTACGACCTCGGCGTTCCGGTCAACTGGTCGGCCTATGAGGACATCGCCGAGTTCTTCACCGGCCGCGAAGTCGACGGCAAGAAAGTCTATGGCCACATGGACTACGGCAAGAAGGACCCGTCGCTCGGCTGGCGCTTCACCGACGCCTGGCTGTCGATGGCCGGCAACGGCGACAAGGGCATCCCGAACGGCAAGCCGGTCGACGAGTGGGGCATCAAGGTCGACGAGAACTCGCGTCCGGTCGGCTCGTGCGTTGCCCGTGGCGGCGACACCAACGGCCCGGCCGCCGTCTATTCGATCCAGAAGTATCTGGACTGGATGAAGGCCTATGCACCGGCAGCTGCCCAGGGCATGACCTTCTCGGAATCGGGCCCGGTTCCCTCGCAGGGCGAAGTCGCCCAGCAGATGTTCACCTACACGGCGTTCACCGCCGACTTCGTCAAGCCGGGCCTGCCCGTCGTCAACGAGGACGGCACACCGAAGTGGCGTTTTGCTCCGAGCCCGCATGGCGTCTACTGGAAGGACGGCATGAAGCTCGGCTACCAGGACGCCGGTTCCTGGACGCTTCTGAAGTCCACGCCTGACGACCGCGCCAAGGCCGCCTGGCTCTATGCGCAGTTCGTCACCTCGAAGACCGTCGACGTGAAGAAGAGCCATGTCGGCCTCACCTTCATCCGCCAGTCGACACTCGACCACAAGAGCTTCACGGACCGCGCTCCGAAGCTCGGCGGTCTGATCGAGTTCTACCGTTCGCCGGCCCGCCTGCAGTGGTCGCCGACCGGCACGAACGTTCCTGACTACCCGAAGCTGGCTCAGCTGTGGTGGCAGGCGATCGGCGATGCATCCTCGGGTGCCAAGTCCGCTCAGGAAGCCATGGACTCGCTGTGCGCCGAGCAGGAGAAGGTTCTCTCCCGTCTCGAACGCTCGGGCGTTCAGGGCGACATCGGTCCGAAGCTCGCCGAAGAGCACGAT
Organism: Ensifer sp. SSB1; assembly: GCF_016652895.1. NCBI lineage: Bacteria > Pseudomonadati > Pseudomonadota > Alphaproteobacteria > Hyphomicrobiales > Rhizobiaceae > Ensifer > Ensifer sp. SSB1. The sequence goes on along the minus strand of NZ_JAEPRP010000031.1, from coordinate 36,980 downwards.
CTCGAGTATTGGAACAAGGACGCCGTATCCAAGGGCAACCTCGCTCCGCAGCTGAAGATCGAGAACGAGAAGGAAAAGCCGCAGACCGTCAACTACGACGATCTGGTCAAGAGCTGGCAGAAGTAAGAAACCACGGCCGCCTGCAAAACGGGCGGCCCTCATCTCCTCGGGAGATGCGGCACCGGGGTCGGCAACGGCCCCGGTTTTTCGTTGCAAACGCCTATCGGAAGCGCGCAGGAAATCCGCGGCGGCCGGCCCAAGCCACGATCAATGCCGGCAGAAGGCACGCGAGCAACGCGGCTGGGAAGATCGTCGCGCCGACGCCGGCAAGAAGCAGGCCGCCAACCAGCCCGCCTCCGGCCATCGCGGCATTCCAGGCCGTGACGATCATTGCTTGCGCGGTGTCCGCATGTGCACCTGCAGCCTTTGCCGAGGCGGTCTGAAACAGCGTCGGCGCACCGCCGAAAGCCAATCCCCAGACGAAGACACCGAGATAGATCGCAACCGGCCGGTCCCCGAGAATGAGGAACAGAAGGGAAGCCGCTGCAAAGAGCGCGATACTGGCGACGGTCGCCACGCGCAGATGACGATCGACGATCGCACCGATGATCGGGATGACGACGAGCGATGCGACGCCGAAAACAAGCAGGACCTTGTCTGCCCGTCCACTCAGCCCCGCAGGCTTAAGAAAGGGCACGATGTAGGTATAGAGGATGTTGTGGGCGAAGACGACGGCGAAGGTAACGAAGAGCACCGGACGAACACCCGGCAATCGCCACACGGACGACAGCCTGTTTGCCGTTTCTGCTCGTTCTCCCTGGAAATCGGGCAGGGCCCGCAGCGCCCAGCCAATGACCAGCACGGTGATGATGCTCAGGAATGCGAAAGCCCATCGCCAGCCGGTCAAATCCCCAAGGAACGTTCCGCCGGGGATGCCGATCGAGAGAGCCACGGGTGCGCCGAGCATTGCGATGGCTATCGCCCGACCCTGCTGATGCGGCTGCACCATCCGGCTCGCATAGCCTGCAGCCAAAGCCCACAACAGGCCGGCAAAAACGCCTGCGAAGAAACGGGCAGCCATCGTGACCGCATAATTCGGCGAAAGCGCCGTCACGGTATTTACGATCGCAAATCCTGAAATGGCCGCGATCAGCAGGGGTCGCCGTCGCCATGTCTTGGTCAGCTCGACGAGCGGAATGGCAGCGACCAGCGAACCGATGGCATAGATGGTCACCATCTGCCCGGCCATTGCCTGCGAGATACGCAGGTCGGCCGCGATTTGCGGGAGCAGGCCAGCCGGCAATGCCTCGGTCAGGATCGTGATGAACCCGGCGGTTGCCAGCGCGAGCAGCCCGGAGAGTGGAAGCCGCGCGCTGGTCGCAGCAGTTTGTGCCCGCATCGCGTCCGATCGGGATCGCGTCAAGCAGTCGGTCGATGGCATGGGATCTGTCTTTCGAAAGGCCGGCGACGCGGCTCCCTAGATCGCGGAGGCGCCACCGGGCTGGTGTCTCATCGGTGGCTAAGGCAGCACCGCGCTACTTCGAATCGGCGCTGCCGACGGCACGCCGGGGAAGCACGAGATCATCCACACGGTAAGTGTGGAACTCGCTGGACGAGACCGCATCGAGAGCGCGAAATTTCGCCAGGAAGACCGGGTCGGAAAAGAACTCCCCGACATTCCCTTCGTCGGCGATCGCTTCGACATTGACGACCGTCTTGCCATCCGTGCTCTTGGAAAGGTTGCTCCAGAGGAAGCCTTCCTTCCGCGCGGCCACGTAGTGCACCACATCCTGGATCAGCCGAAAGGCCTCCTCCTGTTTGCCCGGATGCGCGTGGATGACGTTGACGATGAACACGGTGGGCTGAGGACCGGCACTGAAGCCGGCAATAGGTGGCTGCTGCATGTTTTCTCCTTCGTCGCCGCAGACCTTCCGCGTAGCGAACGCGGATTGGCGGCGAGAAGGACTATGCCCGGCTCCCAATCGGAGAAAAATGCGCTACAACTCCGATGATACCGGACAAAAATATCCATAATGCCGGCGCCCGTAAGGAACCTGAAGTGGACAGTCTTGGAGCCCTCAATGCCTTCGTCCGTGCTGCCGAGGCGCGGAGTTTCACCGAGGCTGCCGCGCAACTCGGCGTCTCGCCTTCGGCCGTCGGCAAGGCAATTGCCCGCCTCGAGAACCGATTGAACGTCAGACTTTTTCATCGCAGCACGCGTAGCGTCACGCTCACGCCGGAAGGCTCGCTTTTCCTTGAGCGATGCCGGCGTATTTTCTGCGAGGTGGAAGCAGCAGAAACAGAACTGATGCAGACCCAGGAAGCGCCGCGAGGAAAGCTGCGCGTCAGCCTGCCAATGGCCGGCATGTTGCTGATGCCGACATTGACGGCCTTCATGCGCGCCTATCCCGACGTCGAGATCGACCTCGACTTCTCCGATCGCCTCGTCGACGTCATCGACGAAGGATTTGATGCCGTGGTGCGAACCGGCGAAATCGGCGATTCCAGACTGATGACCCGCCTGATCGGGACCTACCACCCCGTTCTGGTGGGCTCACCCGCCTACTTTGAGACCCATCGCACACCTCGGACGCCGCAAGAACTCTCACATCACCTCTGCCTGCACCATCGGTTTCCCTCAACCGGCAAGCTCGAGCCATGGCCGCTCGCGCATGACGGTTCTCCGCTCGACATCGATCTGCCGAAGACGGCCGTGTCCAATGCGTTGGAGCCCTTGATCCATATGGCCGAGCAGGGTCTTGGCATTGCCTGCCTTCCGGATTTCACGGTGAGAGAGCAGCTTGCTGCCGGCGCGCTCGTGGCGGTGCTGGAAGGGCATCTGATCCAGTGCGGCAGCTATCGCATTCTTTGGCCGTCAAGCCGGCACCTGTCGCCGAAGTTGCGCGTCTTCGTCGACTTCATGGCCGCAAACCTCTTCGCCCCGGTTCGGCCATCGGCTCAATAGGAACAACACCAACCTGTCGATGTGACCCGACACATGCCGTTTTCAAGCGCAATCAAAAGAACCGGAAAGGCGCTCCGAAATCGAAGCGCGCCTCCGAATGCATGACACGCTAGGAATGGATCACCGGAAAACGCGAAGTTTTCGCCGACCGGCGCTTGTCGAAGATCGCCCTGACCGCGCGGGTCGAGCCGTCTTCCATCTTCACGGTCATGTCCATGTAAAGGTGCCTGTCGACAAGCGCGATGCGGATATCGAAAGGCTGACCGCGGTAGTGGCTGTCGCCGCCCTCGCTCCAGCGGCCGATCCCTTCGGCGCTAAAGCCGCCTCCGGCACGCCCGAGATGCATCACCGCGAACCATCCGTCCTTACCCGTCACCTTGAGGACCGGACCGTTTCGGCTGATTTCGACCCAGCAGGTCTCGCAGCCGTCGGTGCCTGAGGCAACCTGCTGCCATTGTCCCGGGAAGCTGGCGCTGCTGGCGTTGACGATTGCCGGACAGAGAACGACCGCCAGCATGAGCATCAGACCGGGCAGGTAACAGAAGGTCAATCTCCAAGAAATCATCGAACAGGATCCCAAACGAACGGCACCGGATTTCGCTCCGGCGCATTGGACCATTACTGTTTCGCATTGCGGCAACGTTGCATGATCGCTAACATCATTCCGCCCCCGACAGCGGGTTTGCGGGCAGTGCCCGCTATGCCTGGCCGCGATAGCCGCTCCATGACCGATCTCGGGCGTTTTCCCGCTTGAGTTGTCCCTCGACAATTTCCCCCGGATTCCGGAAAGTGTTTTCGATCCGGCGACACTTGCGACATTCTGTCTCGACAACCGAAGATGGCGGTTCCCCTGTTGGAGGACGGGGGAGCCGGACTGGTCGATGTAATGGGAGGAGGAACCATGAGCGACGTTTCCAGCATACACCCGGTGGACGAGAAGCTGCCAGTAGGCAGACTTGCCACCCTTGGGATCCAGCATGTGCTTGTCATGTATGGCGGCGCCGTCGCGGTACCGCTGATCGTCGGCCGCGCGCTGCAGCTCAGCCCCCAGGACGTCGCTTTCCTGATCTCCGCCGACCTTTTCGTCTGCGGTCTCGTCACCATCATCCAGTCGCTCGGCATCGGCCGCAGCATCGGCATCCGCCTTCCCGTCATGATGGGCGTCACCTTCGCTTCCGTCGGCCCGATGGTCTCGATGGCGGCGATGACACCCGGGCAGGAGGGGGCACGCATGATTTTTGGCGCGATCATCGGCGCCGGTCTCGTGGCGCTGCTGCTCGCGCCGCTGATGGGCAGGCTGCTCAAATTCTTTCCGCCGATCGTCACCGGCACCATCATCCTCGTCATCGGCGTTTCGCTGATGCGGGTGGGCGTGAACTGGATTTTCGGTAACCCTTTCGGCCCGACGGCGCCGAAGCTTGTCGACCCAACCCACGCAGAGTGGCTGGCTGAATTGAAGAAAGTGGCGGCGACCGGTGGTCCGGCGGTGCCGGATGGCCTGGTGCTGGGCGCCACGGTGCCGAACCCGCTCTATGCGGAGCCAAGCCATATCGCGCTGGCTGCCTTCGTGCTTGTCTCCATTCTCGTGATCGCGCGCTTCGGCCGCGGGCTGATCAGCAACATCGCAGTGCTGACCGGCGTCGTCGTCGGCTGTGTCGTCGCCGCAGCACTTGGCATGATGCATTTCGACCGGGTGGCCGATGCCGGCTGGTTCGCCGTGGTCACACCGCTGCGCTTCGGCATGCCGATCTTCGATCCGGTGCTGATCGCCACCATGTCGCTCGTCATGATCGTGGTCATGATCGAATCAACAGGCATGTTCCTGGCGCTGGGTGAAATGACCAACCGCGAGGTGTCGCAACAGCAATTGACGGCGGGTCTCAGGGTCGATGGCCTTGGCACCATGATCGGCGGCCTGTTCAACACCTTCCCCTATACGAGCTTCTCGCAGAATGTCGGCCTCGTCGGCGTCACCGGCGTGAAGAGCCGCTATGTCTGCGTGATGGGCGGCGTGATCATGATCGTGCTCGGTCTGATCCCGAAGATGGGAGCGCTGGTCGAGGCGGTCCCCACCTTCGTTCTCGGCGGCGCCGGTCTGGTGATGTTCGGCATGGTGGCGGCCACCGGCGTACGGATCCTGTCGACCGTCGACTTCAAGTCGTCGCGCAACAACCTCTTCGTCGTCGCCGTCTCCGTCGGCTTCGGCCTGATCCCGCTGATCGCGCCGAACTACCTGATGTGGCTGCCACATGCGATCCACCCGATCATCGAGTCCGGCATCGTGCTTGCCTCGATCTCCGCGGTGGTGCTCAACGCCTTCTTCAACGGACTGCGCATCGAAAACTCTGCCTGCGTCGACGCCGCGAAGCTCGCCGACAGTCATTGACCTGACCAGAATACCGAAGCCCCGGCCCTCCGAAGGGAGAGCCGGGCTTTGCCGTTTCAGCCACCTCGAGGAAGCTCGACACTTCGACCGCCGCCGAAGCATTCGCTGTCACCATCGTCCTAAAAGGATGGCGACGACGACGACACGAAGGTTTCGATCCATGGCCAAGACCCTCACCCTCGAGCTCTCCCTTCTGCTCGCGCTCGCCACACTGTGGGGCGCCTCCTATACCTTCATCAAGATCGGCATCGGCACCATTCCGCCGGTCACGCTGATCGCCGCGCGCACGCTGATTGCCGGCATGCTTCTTCTTGCCGTTCTGCGCTGGCGCGGCCTCAAGCTGCCGCGCGACGCCGCAACCTGGCGGCGCTTCCTGTTCCAGGCCTGCCTCAACAGCGTCGTGCCCTTCACGCTGATCGCCTGGGCCGAACAGACAATCGATGCCGGCATTGCCTCCATCCTCAATGCAACGACCCCCATCTTCGCCTTCCTGATGACGGCACTGGTCACCCGCCATGAACAGGTGACGGTGCGCAAACTCGTCGGCGTCGTCGCCGGCATGACCGGCATCAGCCTCATCATCGGCATGGAGGCCTTTGGCGGTCTCGGCGAGCAATTGCTGCCACAGTTGGCCGTGGTACTGGCCACCGTCTGCTACGCGGGCGCGGCTATCTTCGGGCGCAGTTTCAAGGGGCTCGACCCAATGATGCCCGCTGCCGGCTCGCTGGTATCGGGCGCTGTGCTGCTGATCCCGACGAGCCTTATTGTCGACCGGCCCTGGACGCTTGCGCCGTCGGTGGAGTCGCTGCTGGCACTCCTCGGCCTCGCCGTCTTCTCGACGGCCCTCGCCTTTGCCATCTATTTCCGGCTGATCCAGACATTGGGCTCGGTCGGCGCCACGGCCCAGGCCTATCTGCGCGTGCCGATCGGGGTTGCCATCGGCACAGTGTTCCTCGGCGAGAAGCTGTCCGACACGGCCTGGGTCGGCCTCGCCTGCGTCATCGTCGGCGTTGCCGCCATGACTATGCCGGCGCGTCATCGCCCGTCCGCCATTGCGGATCGCGGCTGACACGCTTCCCTCATGAAGTAAACAAGGACCGTTGCCATTGCGTAACGGTCCTGACGGACCCGACTCAGTCCTTGCGCTTGCGGCAGTAGAGTTCAAGACGGTGGCGCACCAGATCATAGCCAAGCTCGGCGGCAATCTCCGCCTGCAGCTGCTCGATTTTGTCGGAGCGGAACTCGATCACCGCGCCGGTGTCGATATCGATCAGGTGGTCATGATGCGGCGCGTCGGCGGTCTCGAAACGAGCGGTCGCGCTCTCAAAGGCATGGCGCTGCACCACGCCCTGTTGCTCAAGCGCCGACAACGTCCGGTAGACCGTCGATAGCGAGACGGTGGCGTCGATTTCCTTCGCCCGGCGATGCAATTCGTTTGCATCCGGATGGTCTTCAGCGGTGGCGAGGATCTTCAGGATTGCGGCACGCTGGCGCGTCACGCGCACGCCGCCATCCCTCAAAACGCCTTCCAGTTCTTCGACACGATTCTTGTTCTGTTTCATGGTCGTACACTAGCCAAGGGCACGGCCTTTGAAAATAGCCAGTTGCGAATGCTTCTCATTTGCATTGACTTATGCAAATCATTCCCCTACTCCTGTTGATGTCAACATCTGGGAGTAGCGAATGATCGATCAGACGAAGCGCGCGATCCTGGCAGCGGCCGCTGCCGTGGCAACCATCGCGCTCGTTCCCGGCGCCGGCTGGGCGCAGGAGAAGTTCAAGGCAGTGACGACCTTCACGGTCATTGCCGACATGGCCAAGAACGTCGCGGGTGACGCCGCAATCGTCGAATCGATCACCAAGCCGGGCGCCGAGATCCACAACTACCAGCCGACCCCGCGCGATATCCTGAAGGCGCACGATGCAAAGCTGATCCTGTGGAACGGCCTGAACCTGGAGCGCTGGTTCGAGAAGTTCTTCCAGAACTTCGATGATGTGCCGGGTGTCGTCGTCTCGACGGGCATCGAGCCGATGGGCATCGCCGAAGGCCCCTACAGCGGCAAGCCCAATCCGCATGCCTGGATGTCGCCATCGGCCGCTCTGATTTATGTCGACAACATTCGAGATGCCTTCGTGAAGTATGACCCCACCAATGCCGAAGCCTACAAGGCCAATGCCGAGGCCTACAAACAGAAGATCGAGGCCGCCATCGCGCCGATCCGCGCCGAGATCGCCAAGATCCCCGAGGACAAGCGCTGGCTGGTGTCGAGCGAAGGCGCCTTCAGCTACCTGATCCGCGATTTCGGCATGAAGGAGCTCTACCTCTGGCCGATCAATGCCGACCAGCAGGGCACCCCGCAGCAGGTGCGCAAGGTGATCGACGCCGTCCGGGCAAACCACATCCCGGTGGTCTTCTCCGAAAGCACGATCTCGCCGGACCCGGCTGAGCAGGTAGCGCGCGAGACCGGTGCAAAATACGGCGGTGTGCTCTACGTTGATTCCTTGAGCGAAGCGGACGGACCGGTTCCGACCTATATCGATCTTCTGCGAGTGACATCCGAAACCATCGCCAAGGGCCTTTCGCAATGAACCTCCAGGTCAAAGCCCGTCCCGGCCAGACAGCGGCATCCGGCGAGCAAGGCACCGGCATCCGTGTGACCGGAGCAACCGTCACCTATCGCAACGGGCTGCGCGCCCTGCGCGACGCGACCTTCGAAGTACCGACGGGCACCATCACGGCGCTTGTCGGTGTCAACGGCAGCGGCAAGTCGACGCTCTTCAAGGCGATCATGGGCTTTGCCCGCCTGTCGCGCGGCGAGATCGCGATCCTCGGCCTGTCGGTACCGGAAGCCCTCAAGAAAAACCTCGTCGCCTATGTGCCGCAGGCCGAAGAGGTCGACTGGAACTTCCCCGTCCTGGTCGAGGACGTTGTGATGATGGGCCGCTACGGCCACATGAACATGCTGCGCATCCCCAAAAAAGCGGATCACGAAGCGGTCGAAGCAGCCCTCGCCCGCGTCGGCATGAGCGACTACCGCAAGCGCCAGATCGGCGAACTCTCCGGCGGCCAGAAGAAGCGCGTCTTCCTCGCACGCGCCCTTGCCCAGGACGGCAAGGTCATCCTGCTCGACGAGCCCTTCACCGGCGTCGACGTCAAGACCGAGGACGCGATCATTCGCCTGCTGATCGGGCTTCGCGACGAGGGCCGGGTCATGCTGGTCTCGACCCACAATCTCGGTAGCGTCCCGGAGTTCTGCGACCGCACCGTGCTCCTGAAAAACACGGTCCTCGCCTACGGCCCGACCGAAACCACCTTCACCCGCGAAAACCTGGAGCTCGCCTTCGGCGGCGTGCTCAGACACTTCGTGCTCGGCGGCGAAAACCTGCACGATGATGCCGACCCGCGGCAGCTCGCCGTCATCACCGACGACGAGCGTCCGCTGGTCATGTATGGCGACAAGGACCGCATGGTGGCGCAGCCGGCGAAGCCCGAAACGACTTCGGAGACGAAGGGCAAATGATCGCCACGCTCTCCGAACCCTTCACCTATGGCTACATGCTCAACGCCATGTGGGTGAGCGCACTGGTCGGCGCCGTCTGCGCCTTCCTCTCCTCCTACCTGATGCTGAAGGGCTGGTCGCTGATCGGTGACGCGCTCTCTCACTCGATCGTCCCGGGTGTCGCGGGCGCCTATATGCTCGGCCTGCCCTTTTCGCTCGGCGCCTTCTTCTCCGGCGCGCTTGCCGCCGGTGCCATGCTGTTTCTCAACCAGCGCACCAAGCTCAAGGAAGATACGATCATCGGCCTGATCTTCACCTCCTTCTTCGGCCTCGGGCTGTTCATGGTCTCGCTGTCGCCGACGTCGGTGAACATCCAGACCATCGTGCTCGGCAATATCCTGGCGATCACGCCCGCCGACACGCTGCAGCTGGCCATCATCGGCATCGTCTCGCTGCTCATCCTGACGGCCAAGTGGAAGGACCTGATGGTCACCTTCTTCGACGAGAGCCATGCGCGCTCGATCGGCATTCCCACCACCTTCCTCAAGGTGCTGTTCTTCACGCTGCTCTCTGCCTGTACGGTCGCAGCGCTGCAGACTGTCGGCGCCTTCCTCGTCATCGCCATGGTGGTGACACCAGGGGCCACCGCCTATCTGCTGACGGACCGTTTCCCGCGGCTGATCCTGATCAGCGTCGCCATCGGCACGCTGACGAGCTTCTTCGGCGCCTATTTCAGCTATTTCCTCGATGGCGCTACCGGCGGCATCATCATCTTACTGCAGACGCTGATCTTCCTGACGGCCTTTGTCTTTGCCCCGAAACACGGGCTTCTTGCCGCGCGCCGGCGTAGCGCCGAACCGGCGGAGGCTGGCCGATGATCTCGCTCGACATGATGCTTGCCGTCTTCGAATTCGAGTTCATGCGCAATGCGCTTCTGATCTCGGTGCTGGTGGCGATCCCAACCGCGATGCTTTCCTGCTTCCTGGTGCTGAAGGGCTGGTCGCTGATGGGCGACGCGATCTCGCACGCGGTCTTCCCCGGCGTGGTCATCTCCTACATCGTCGGCCTGCCGCTCGCCGTCGGCGCCTTTGCCGCCGGCATGTCCTGCGCGCTTCTGACCGGCTATCTCAAGGAGAACAGCCGCATCAAGCAGGACACGGTCATGGGCGTAGTCTTCTCCGGCATGTTCGGTTTCGGCCTCGTGCTCTACACCAAGATCCAGAGCGACGTGCACCTCGACCATATCCTCTTCGGCGACATGCTCGGCATAGGCTGGCCCGACATCATCGAGACCGGCGTGATCGCGCTGGTCGCCACCGGCATTCTGGCCGTCAAATGGCGCGATTTCCTGCTGCACGCCTTCGATCCCGCCCAGGCCAAGGCCGTCGGCCTGCCGGTCAACTGGCTGCACTATGGTCTGCTGGCCATCCTGTCGTTGACGATCGTCGGCGCGTTGAAGGCGGTGGGGCTGATCCTTGCCATCGCCATGCTGATTGCGCCGGGCGCCATCGCCTTCCTGATCACCCGTACCATGGGGGCGATGCTCATCGTGGCCGTGCTGGTCGCGATGACGGCCTCCTTCTGTGGCGTATATCTCTCCTTCTTAATCGACAGCGCACCGGCGCCGACCATCGTGCTCTTGATGACCGCGATGTTCCTCATCGCCTTCGCCTGGTCGTCCTGGCGGACCTATCGCAACGAAGCCCGGCGCGTGGCGGCCGAATGAAAAAGAGGCTCCCCTCGCGGGGAGCCTCTTGGCCTGTTCTCAGTGGCTCGGATGGAGCGCGTCGTTGAGATACATGCAGGTCAGCATGGTGAAGATGTAAGCCTGGATCAGTGCCATCAGCAGTTCCAGCCCCGTCAGCGCCACCGTCATCAGCAACGGCATGATCGCCGCCAGGATCCCCAGCGCCCCGAAGCCACTAAGGCCCACCACGAAGCCGGCGAATACCTTGAGCGTGATGTGGCCGGCCAGCATGACCGCAAACAGACGCACCGAGTGGCTTACGGGACGCGAGAGGTAGGAGACCACCTCGATCGGGATGATGATCGGCGCCAGGATCAGCGGCACGCCCGACGGCATGAACAGCCGCAGAAAGCCGAGGCCGTGCCGGTAGATGCCATAGAGCGTAACCGTCAGGAACACGAGCATCGCCAGGGCGAAGGTCACGGCGATGTGGCTCGTCACCGTGAAGGCATAGGGGAACATGCCGATGAGGTTGGCGGTGAGGATGAACATGAACAGCGAAAAGACCAGCGGAAAGAAGCGCATGCCCTTCTCGCCTGCATTGTCGCGCAGCGTCTTTGCCGCAAACTCATAGAGGATCTCGGCCGCCGACTGCGCCCGGTTCGGCACCAGGCCCCGTCTTCGCGTCGACAGGATCAGGAAGAGACTCGCGATCGCAATCGTCAGCACCATATAGGCGGCCGAGTTGGTAAAGCTGATCTGGTGGCCGCCGACCTCGGCGATCGGAAGGAGCGACTTGATCTCAAATTGTTCGATGGGTCCGGCCATCATCAACCTCGTGCGTTGGTGACGAAACATCGGCGGCACGCGTCGGTGGCCGCCGACGCGTCAATGTGTGGGATAAGCGATCGGCGGCCGAGATCGTTCCACGAAGCGCGCGCTTGCAATGGATTGATCAGGCTGTTTCGGGAAAGGAAAGCTCGCGCGGACGTGTCCCGCGCTTTGGGACTGCATGATGCGATAGACTCCAAGTATCTCGATCGAGATACTGGGGCCGTCCCCATGCGTAGCACCGACGCGGGTCGTCCCGCGTGCGCCTGACCTAGAGGCAATTTGCAGTCGGGTCAAGTCGACGCTTGCCGGCCCATGCGGACGCAGGCTAGCCGAAACGGCGATGATCGGCGAGCACGTCTTCGATCACCGCAGCTTGCTTTGCCTTCTCGTTGTCGGCCGCCCCGGTCATGCCGGCCAGCACGATCAGCGCCTTCCAGAGCGTCCAGCCACGGCCGCGGGCCCAGGCGCCGCGATCGAGCGCCATGCCATCGCGGAAGACTTCACGGCTTTCGCCATGGAAGAACGTCCAGGCGATCGCGAGGTCGCAGGCGGGGTCGCCGACGCCAGAAGTGCCAAAATCGATGACGGCACTTAAACGGCCATTCTCGACCAGAAGATTGCCCCAGGCGATGTCACCGTGAAACCAGACTGGCGCGCCCTCAAACGGTTGGGCGAGTGCTGCGTCCCACACCTCGCCTGCCGCCGCCGTATCGACCTGCCCGTCGAGCAGCGTGAGCGCCTGGCGCGTCTGCTCATGATAGAAGGCCGGCGGACCGCCGCGGTGGAAATTGTGGTCGCCGGGCAAGGGTCCGCCGGCGGCATCCGCCTGCCGCAACGCACGCAGAAACCGCGTGAGATCCTTTGCCCCCTCGCGAAGATCTGCAACCCGGTGCTTCACCAATGTTTCCCCCGGAAGCCAGCGATAGACGGACCAGGCCCACGGAAACCCTTCGCCCGGCACACCCTTGGCCAGAGGCACCGGTATGGGCAACGGCAATTGCGGCGCCAGCCGCGGCAGCCAGCGGTGCTCCTTCTCCACTTGCAGCACGTAGTGTTCGGCGCTCGGCAGGCGCACGGTCATCTCTTCGCCGAGCATGAACGTCCTGTTGTCCCAGCCGCCGGGCTCGATCGGGCGCACCTCAAGATCTGACCACTGCGGAAGCTGTGTCGCGATCAGCCGCCGTACCAGCGACGCATCGATCACGAGTTCGGCCGGATTTTCTGCCATGGTATGTCCCATCTGCTGTGTCGGGCCTCGAAACTATGTGATTGCTCCTGGATTTCAACTTCCTGGTTCAGCGAAACTCTCCTTCAGCGGCGCGTTGTGCCAGGATGCAACAGCCACTCGCCGATATCGACGGTTGCATATTGCCGCCGCTGCGGATTTCGGGGATGAAGAGGGTCCAGACCCGTTGATAACCGAGATCATGGAAGCCCGGCTGACCGATCACCTTTTGCTGGAGGTCTCGCGCCTCGTCGCGCCCCGTCGGGCAGGCGGGGCAGCATGAGCGCGACCCGTGGCAAGACGCCGGCTCCAAAACGTGCTGGGCGAACGGGACTTCGGTTCTTTCTCATCGCCCTCATCCTGATCGTCACCGCCATTCTCGCGACGGCCCTGCTCGCCAACGAACAGCGCAACCTCAGGAAAGTGCTCCTGGCGCTGGGCCTGCCGACGGCCTTCCTTGACAAGAGCAAGCCCGCCGAACCGCTGGCCGGCAAGCCGGCACGGCGTGAACAACCGCGCATCGCACTGCCCACCTGGACCTTCCAGGATCTGCAGACGCCGGAGCAGCAGTTCCTGCGCGTCATCCGCAGCGACCCGAAGGCGCTCTGCGACGAGTTGCGTGACGCCGGCTTCCGTGACCTCGAATGGAAGGCGGGTGCCGGCGAACGTGCCCAATGGGAATGTTCGTCGCTTGTCTCCTTCCCGCGCCCAGGCGAGGGCAAGCCGTCATCGATCTTCATCTTCGTCAAGGGCAGCGGCGAGGAGGAAATCTCTTCGTTCCGCGTCAAGCTCAACATCGAACGACCGGAGGACCGCCAGGCCGTAACCACGGCCGCGGCGCGCGCGGCGTCCGTGTTCCTCGACCACGTGCGCTGGGCCGATGCTGCAAGCGTCACTCTGCAGATCCAGGCGCTGAAGGAATTCGACCTCAAGCGCTTCGGCAGCCGCATCCAGTTCAAGCGTGAATCCGACGAAGCGACTCCGCGCTTCAACTTTCTTGCCAATCAGCCGCCGCGGGCGCGACCGAAGAGCATTGCCGAGCTCTATTTCGACCGGAGCAAATGGCTCGCCTATGGCGATGCCGAACTGCGCAGCTTTATCAAGGGCCCGACGGACTGGAACGTGCCGGCGAAAGTACCGGATGGGAAGGAACCCGCCACGGCACCATGACGATCTTCCGTCCGCGGGCCAACGGAAGCACCGTCTACCGGTCGATTCGGGTCGAGAGGATGATCGACGACAGCGTCCGGTCGACGCCGTCGATTTCACCGATGCGGTCGATCAGCAGATCGAGTTCGCTGATCGATGTCGCCGCGACCACGGCGATGAGATCGAATCTGCCGCTGACCGAAAGCAACGTCTGGATTTCGCGGATGGCGCTCAGCTCCGGGGTCACGCGAGAGAGCGCCCGCGGCGCGATGGTGATCAGCACATGCGCCTTGACCAGCCCCTTCTCGTAGCTCTCCGACAGCCGCACGCCATAGCCGGCGATGATGCCCTCGCGCTCCAGGCGTTCTATTCGCGCCTGCACGGTCGTGCGCGACAGGCCAAGCCGCCGGGCAATCGTCGCGGTCGGCATCCGGGCATTTTCGCTGAGGATGGCCAGGAGCTCCCGATCCTTGTCGGTGATTTGCATATCGTCCGTCCGTTTAGGCAATCTGCCGAATATCACTAGTCGATTTAGTCATTTCGGCGCTTCAAATCAACAGCCCCCGAGTGGACAATAGGGACAGATACAGTTCTCATACCCCGGGGGAAAGAATGAAGAATATCGTCGTCATCGGAGCAGGCAAGATCGGCTCCACCATCGCTCGCATGCTCGCCCACACCGGCGACTACAGCGTCTGCGTCGCCGACCGCAGCGCCGAGCAGCTGGAGCAGATCGAGAAGCATGCCGCGATCACGACGGCAACCGTCGACATCGGTGACAAGAAGGCGCTCGTCGCCCTTCTCTCCGGCAAGTTCGCCGTGCTCAGCGCCGCTCCGTTCCACCTGACGGTCGCAATCGCCGAAGCGGCTGCAGAAGCCGGCATCCACTATCTCGACCTCACCGAAGACGTCGAATCCACCCGCCAGGTCAAGGCGATCGCCGCCAAGGCAAACACCGCCTTCATTCCGCAGTGCGGCCTCGCACCGGGCTTCATCTCGATCGTCGCCAACGATCTCGCCAGCCGCTTTGAGACGCTGGAAAGCGTGCGCATGCGCGTCGGCGCCCTGCCGCAGTACCCGTCGAACGCTCTGAACTATAACCTGACCTGGAGCACCGACGGCGTCATCAACGAATACATCGAGCCCTGCGAAGCGATCGTTGAAAGCAACCTCATCGAAGTGCCGGCCATGGAAGAGCGCGAAGAATTCTCGCTCGACGGCGTCACCTACGAAGCCTTCAACACTTCCGGCGGCCTCGGCACCCTCTGCGAATCGCTGAAGGGCAAGGTTCGGACGCTCAACTACAAGACCATCCGTTATCCGGGCCACGCCGCCATCATGAAGGCGCTGCTCAACGACCTCGGCCTGCGTCATCGCCGCGAAGTCCTCAAGGACATCTTCGAGAACGCCCTGCCGACCACCACCCAGGACGTCGTCGTCATCTTCGTGACGGTTTCGGGCTTCCGCGACGGTCGCCTGATCCAGGAAACCTACGCCAACAAGGTCTATAGCGGCGTCGTTGCCGGCCGCATGCAGAGCGGTATCCAGATCACCACGGCAGGCAGCATCTGCGCCGTGCTTGACCTGCTCGCCGACGGCAAGATCGCCTCGAAGGGCTTCGTCCGCCAGGAAGACATCGGCCTCGACACCTTCCTGGCAAACCGCTTCGGCCATTACTACGCTCAGAAGGGCGAAACCGCGCGCGTCGCCGGCTGATCCGTCAGCTGAAACGTGCCGGAATTTGGAGCGGGATAGACATCCCGTTCTCACCTAAGCAAAGCCCGGGTCTTGGCCCGGGCTTTTTTCTTTCCGTCAGGTGCTTGGCTGTCAGCATAGCCTTAGCTCCGTCCGAATTCGTCCTCTATGCGGATGATATCGTCTTCACCGAGATAGGAGCCGGTGCGCACCTCGATCAGTTCCAGCGGAATCTTGCCGGGGTTATGAAGCCGGTGAACGATCCCCGGCGGAATGTAGACCGACTCGTTCTCGTGCAGCATTCGGGTTTCCCCGGACATCGTGATCTCCGCTGTGCCGCGTACCACGATCCAATGCTCTGCCCGATGATGATGCTTCTGCAGCGAAATCTTCTTACCGGGGTTCACGCGCAGCCGTTTGACCGCGAAGCGCTCTCCGTCCGAAATGGCGGCAACCGCCCCCCAGGGGCGATAGGACGTCGGGTGGATCTCCGTCAGGGCCGTCGTCTGCGGCGATTTCGCCAGCGTCTTGACGATAGCACCGACGCTCTGGCTATCGGCCAGCCGGCCGACATAGACGGCATCCTCACCTGCAATGACGGCAACATCATCGAGCCCCTGAACCGCCAGGTGGATGTCGCGCGACAGGACGAGTGAGTTGCGCGTGTTCGACACCGTCGCCTTGTCGGTGACGACGTTACCGTCGCCGTCCTTCTCTCCCGTCTTCCAGACGGCGTCCCAGCTGCCAAGATCCGACCAGAGGAAGGACGACGGCACCACGGCTGCCCGCTCGGTCTTTTCAAAGACCGCATAATCCACCGAGATATCGGGTGCAGCGGCAAAGCTCGCTGCATCCAGCCGCGTGAAGTCGAGATCCTTCTGCGCCCTGTCGAGTGCGAGCCTCGTGGCTTCCCAGACCTGTGGCGCGTGACGCTTCATCTCGTCAAGGAAAGGTTTCACCGGCAGCATGAACATGCCGGAGTTCCAGAGATAGCGTCCGGTTTCAAGCATCGTTTCGGCCTTGGCGCGGTCGGGCTTCTCGACGAAACGGGCCACGCGGTTCGTGCCCGCCGTCAATTCCTCGCCACGCTCGATGTAGCCATAGCCGGTGGCGGGTTCGGTCGGCGTGATGCCGAAGGTCACCAGCTCTCCGTGACGGGCAGCCTGATGCGCCCTGAGGATACAATCGCTGTAGACATCGCCGGCATCGATCTCGTGATCCGAAGCAAGCACCTGCATGACGGCGTTCTTGCCGAAGCGCGCGAGAATCTGGAAGGCCGCGGCAGCAAGCGCAGGAGCAGTGTTGCGCGCTACCGGCTCCAGCAGGATGTCACCGAGGTGAACGTCGATCGCCCGGGCCTGCTCGGCGACGATGAAGCGAAAGTCGCTGTTTGTGACGATGATGGCCGGCTCGAACTGGCTGTCATCGCGAACGCGCTCCAGCGTTTGCTGAAACAACGAACGATCGGAAAGGATCTGCAGGAATTGCTTCGGCGCGGCGGCGCGGGAAAGCGGCCAGAGGCGTGTACCCCGTCCGCCTGCCATGATCACCGGAACAATCTTCGACGTCATGCCGGCGCCTCTTGTCTTTGAGTTGATTCTTCGGAGAACAGTAAAGGGCTTCTCGTGAA
Source organism: Ensifer sp. SSB1 (assembly GCF_016652895.1). Classification (NCBI taxonomy): domain Bacteria; kingdom Pseudomonadati; phylum Pseudomonadota; class Alphaproteobacteria; order Hyphomicrobiales; family Rhizobiaceae; genus Ensifer; species Ensifer sp. SSB1. The sequence continues at coordinate 19,909 of NZ_JAEPRP010000031.1, read as the reverse complement.
GAATAGCTAAAGCGCCGTTCCGGGCAAGCTGTTCGCCGAATTGAGGGTTAGGGCAGTATGAGGAAAAGCGGACGCGGCATCCCCCTCGCATCCCGTTGCAGGATCCTGATCTCAAGTGCCGCAAGAATCTTGCTGCCAACAAAAAACCCCGCTCGAAGGCGGGGCTTTCTCATTCGCGTCACCCTTCCGGGTGTCCCTTTCAGGCAGGGATCACGACTTCGCCAAGCTTAGTCAGTTCGGCAATGAACTGCTCCAGGCGGGTCTTCTTCTCGTCGCCGGCGCCATCCAGCTCGGCACGAACCGAATCGATGCGGTTTTCGAGGATCGAGCGGTCCAGTTCGTCGACATGAACGGCGGATTCGGCAAGCAGCGTGCAGCCGGTCGGCAGGATATCGGCAAAACCGCCGAACACTGCAAAGCGCTCGATCTTGCCGTCGGCCGTCTTCACCGTGACCACGCCGGGCTTGACCGTCGTCATCGTCGGAGCGTGATTGGCCATCACGGTCATCTCGCCCTCGGTCGCCGGGATGACGACTTCCGTCGCCTTTTCGGAAACGAGCAGGCGCTCGGGGGAAACAAGCTCAAAGTTGAAATCGGCCATGACCATTCACTTCTTCGTGGGCGCGCCACCCGAAGGCGGCTGTGCATGTCTTCCCTGCCTTTAGCAGAAGGCAGGATGAAAGCCTCGGCGCGCGGTCGCGCCGAGGCTTAACAGTGCTATCAAGCGGCTTCTGCAGCCAGCTTCTTGGCCTTTTCGATCGCTTCTTCGATCGAGCCGACCATGTAGAAGGCAGCTTCCGGCAGGTGGTCGTACTCGCCGTTGACCAGGCCCTTGAAGCCCTTGATCGTGTCTTCGAGAGCGACGAGCTTGCCCGGCGAACCGGTGAAGACTTCGGCGACGAAGAACGGCTGCGACAGGAAGCGTTCGATCTTACGAGCGCGGGCAACGGCCAGCTTGTCTTCTTCAGACAGTTCGTCCATGCCCAGGATGGCGATGATGTCCTGGAGAGCCTTGTAGCGCTGCAGAGTCGTCTGGACCTTACGCGACACTTCGTAGTGCTCTTCGCCGACGATCATCGGGTCGAGCATGCGCGACGTGGAGTCGAGCGGGTCAACGGCCGGGTAGATGCCCTTTTCAGCGATCGAACGCGACAGAACGGTCGTTGCGTCCAGGTGGGCGAACGAGGTTGCCGGTGCCGGGTCGGTCAAGTCGTCGGCCGGAACGTAGATGGCCTGAACCGAGGTGATCGAGCCCTTGGTCGTGGTGGTAATGCGTTCCTGCATCTGACCCATGTCGGTCGCCAGCGTCGGCTGGTAGCCCACGGCCGAAGGAATACGGCCGAGCAGAGCCGACACTTCGGAACCTGCCTGGGTGAAGCGGAAGATGTTGTCGACGAAGAACAGAACGTCCTGGCCCTTGTCGCGGAAGTCTTCAGCGATCGTCAGACCGGTGAGAGCAACGCGAGCGCGTGCGCCCGGCGGTTCGTTCATCTGGCCGTAAACCAGCGCAGCCTTGGAGCCTGCGCCGCCGCCGTGCTTGTTAACGCCGGACTCGATCATTTCGTGGTAAAGGTCGTTGCCTTCGCGGGTACGCTCACCCACGCCGGCGAATACCGAGTAACCACCGTGCGCCTTGGCGACGTTGTTGATCAGTTCCATGATGAGAACGGTCTTGCCGACGCCTGCACCGCCGAAGAGGCCGATCTTACCGCCCTTTGCATAAGGAGCGAGAAGGTCGACGACCTTGATGCCGGTGACGAGGATCTGCGCTTCCGTCGACTGTTCGACGTAGGACGGCGCTTCCTGGTGGATGGCGCGCTTGCCGGAGGTGACGAGCGGACCCGCTTCGTCGACCGGCTCGCCGATGACGTTCATGATACGGCCGAGCGTTTCGTCGCCGACCGGAACCGTGATCGGTGCACCGGTGTCGGTGACCGACTGGCCGCGAACCAGACCTTCGGTCGAGTCCATGGCGATCGTGCGAACGGAGTTTTCGCCGAGGTGCTGTGCAACTTCGAGAACGAGGCGGTTACCGTTGTTGTCGGTTTCCAGTGCGTTCAGGATCTGCGGAAGCTGGCCTTCGTCAAACGCGACGTCGACGACGGCGCCGATGACCTGCGTTACGCGACCGACAGCGCCGGTTGCGGCAACTGCTGCGGTCTTGGCGGAAGCTGCCTTCCTCGGTGCAGCGGGCTTCTTTTCCGCTACGGTTTCTTTCGGGGTAGCTGCCTTAGCCATAATCCTTACCCTCTTCTCGTAACCTTAGAGCGCTTCCGCGCCCGAGATGATTTCAATGAGTTCCTTGGTGATCTGAGCCTGGCGCTGACGGTTGTAGTTCAGCGTCAGCTTGTTGATCATCTCACCAGCATTGCGCGTCGCGTTATCCATCGCGCTCATCTTCGCGCCCATTTCGCCGGCGACGTTCTCGAGCAGGGCCCGGAAGATCTGCACCGAAATGTTGCGCGGAATGAGGTCGCTCAGGATCGCGCCCGCGTCCGGCTCATATTCGTAGACGGCCGAAGCATCCGATGCTTCCGCTGCGACCGGGCCGGCCGAGGCGGGGATCAACTGCTGTGCCGTCGGAATCTGGGCGATAACGGACTTGAACTCGGAGTAGAACAGCGTGCAGACATCGAACTCGCCCTTTTCGAAGAGCGCGATGATCTTGTGGCCAATCTGGTCAGCGTTTTCAAAGCCGATCTTCTTGACTTCACGCAGGTCGACACGATCGACGATCAGCGACGCGAATTCGCGACGCAGAATATCGAAGCCCTTCTTGCCGACGCAGATGATCTTGACCGTCTTGCCGGCTGCGAGCAGCTTGCGAACGTGGTCGCGGGCATGACGGGCGATCTGCGAGTTGAAGCCGCCGCAAAGACCGCGTTCAGCCGTGCAGACGACCAGAAGGTGCGTGTCATCCTTGCCGGTTCCCGTCATCAGACGCGGCGCGCCGTCGTCCGCGCCAACCGCCTGGGCGATGTTGGCGAGAACGGCAGCCATGCGCTGCGAATAAGGCCGGGCGGCCTCGGCCGCCTCCTGCGCACGCCGAAGCTTCGCCGCGGCGACCATTTTCATCGCCTTGGTGATCTTCTGCGTCGCCTTGACGGAGGCGATCCGGTTCTTCAGATCCTTAAGTGAAGGCATCCGTTATCCGTCCTAAATGAAATCCGCTCAGGCGAAAGACTTGGCGAAGCTGTCGATTGCAGCCTTCAGCTTGCCCTTGACGTCGTCGGAGATCGCCTTGTCCTTGCGGATGGTTTCCAGGATGTCCTTGCCTTCCGAACGCATGTAGGAAAGCAGGCCCTGCTCGAACTTGCCGACCTGGTTGACCGGAAGCTTGTCGAGGTAGCCGTTGACGCCAGCGAAGATCACAGCGACCTGCTCTTCCGTCTTCAGCGGCGAGAACTGCGGCTGCTTCAGGAGTTCGGTCAGGCGGGCACCACGGTTCAGGAGGCGCTGCGTAGCGGCATCGAGGTCCGAGCCGAACTGCGCGAAGGCGGCCATTTCGCGATACTGGGCGAGTTCGCCCTTGATCGAGCCGGCAACCTGCTTCATCGCCTTGATCTGAGCGGCCGAGCCAACGCGCGAAACCGACAGACCGACGTTAACGGCCGGACGGATGCCCTGGTAGAACAGGTCGGTTTCAAGGAAGATCTGGCCGTCGGTGATCGAGATCACGTTGGTCGGGATGAACGCCGAAACGTCGTTGCCCTGCGTTTCGATGACCGGCAGAGCCGTCAGCGAACCGGCGCCATTGTCGTCCGAGAGCTTTGCAGCGCGCTCGAGCAGGCGGGAGTGCAGGTAGAAAACGTCGCCCGGGTAAGCTTCGCGGCCCGGCGGGCGGCGCAGCAGGAGCGACATCTGACGGTAGGAAACAGCCTGCTTGGACAGGTCGTCGTAGCCGATCAGGGCATGCTTGCCGTTGTCACGGAAGTATTCACCCATCGCGCAACCGGCGAACGGTGCGAGGTACTGCATCGGAGCCGGATCGGACGCCGTCGCAGCAACGATGATCGAGTACTGCAGAGCGCCGCGCTCTTCCAGAACCTTCACGAACTGGGCAACCGTCGAACGCTTCTGGCCGATTGCGACGTAGACGCAATACAGCTTGTCACCTTCCGGACCATTGTCGTGAATGGCCTTCTGGTTGAGGATCGTGTCGAGGATGATGGCGGTCTTGCCGGTCTGGCGGTCGCCGATGACAAGCTCGCGCTGGCCACGGCCAACCGGGATGAGGGCGTCGATAGCCTTGAGGCCGGTCGACATCGGCTCATGCACCGACTTGCGCGGAATGATGCCCGGAGCCTTGACGTCAACGCGCGAGCGCTGCTTGGCGTTGATCGGGCCCTTGCCGTCGATCGGGTTGCCGAGCGCGTCAACGACGCGGCCGAGCAGCTCCGGACCAACCGGTACGTCCACGATGGCGCCAGTCCGCTTTACGGTGTCGCCTTCCTTGATGTCACGGTCCGAACCGAAAATAACGACACCGACGTTATCGGCTTCGAGGTTCAGCGCCATGCCGCGAATTCCACCCGGGAATTCGACCATCTCGCCTGCCTGGACATTGTCGAGGCCGTAGACGCGGGCAATACCGTCACCGACGGAAAGCACCTGACCGACTTCGGAGACTTCTGCTTCCTGGCCGAAATTTTTGATCTGATCTTTGAGAATTGCGGAAATTTCCGCGGCGCGGATATCCATCAGCCGACCTCTTTCAGTGCAAGCTTAAGGGTAGAGAGTTTGGTGCGAAGGGAAGTGTCAATCTGGCGGGACCCGACCTTGACGATCAGACCTCCAAGAATAGACGGGTCGACGGTGACGTTGACCGCCACGTCTTTGCCGGTGACGCTCTTCAGCGTCGCCTTCAATTCGTTTTCCTGCGCTGCGGTGAGCGCATGGGCCGACGTTACGTCGGCGGAGATTTCGCCACGATGGCGCGCGGCGATCAGGCGGAACGCCTTGATCATGCCCGGCAGCGCGAAGAGGCGGCGGTTACGGGCAACGACCTTGAGGAAGTTGCCGACGAGCCCGGAGATACCGGCCTTTTCGGCAACCGCCGAAATGGCCTTGAACTGGTCGTCTGCAGAAAAGACCGGGCTTGCGATCAGCCGCTTCAGGTCGTCGCTGCCATCGATCAGGGCCTGGACGCGGGTAAGATCCGCACCGACTGCCTCGATGGAACCGGCGCTGAGCGCAAGTTCAAAAAGCGAGGACGCATATCTTTCTGCAACACCGGAAATAAGCTGGGATGTGTCTGCCACGGGCACAAGCTTCTCTCAATTTCATTCAAGAACCGAGCTGGCGGTGGGCCGTCAACTTAACATCTTGAATTTGCTGCAATAACTTGCAGGATATCGAGGCCTGGCGACCCACTTCCCCCGCAATTCGCGGTTCGTCTAGCATAGGATGTTTGGACTCGCAACACGCGAACGGCAGGAATGCGGCATAAGTCGGCCACCTTTGGCCGAATTTTGCCGTAAATTCGTTTCCTGCGTTGTGAATCGCGAAACGACCCGCGCGCGATCAGATCATGCCGAAGACGTAGGCGAGCGGAAGGATGGCGAGTGCCGCCTGGATGAAGAGCGCCAGCCAGTTGTAGACCGTGCCGCCATTGTCACTCATCATCGAGAGAATTCGGCCGAAAGCGGCAAGGGCGAAAGCTGCCCCCATGGCAAGGTAGACCATCGGCTGCGCCAGCAGGATCGCAGCAAGGCCCAACCCGACATGCATGCCGCCCATGGTGGAGCGCGCTTCGGCGTAGCCGCCGCGCCGTCCCTCGGCAAGGCCGATGCCGGCCGCGCGAAAGGCGAGCCGCGGCGCAAACAGCATGACGACGCCGATCAGCGCCGCAGCCGCGGCGGCGCAGAAGGCGAGGAATTCGCCGGTTTCCGTCGGAATGTAGAATTCCATGTCCGTTCCCGCTGATGAGCCCGTTATCATGCCGCCCCATCTTGTTGCCGAGACGAAGCGTGCCTGACCTCTAGCGCATGTCGCGGCGGTTGTGAATCGCCCGCGGCCTCATCAATGCGACGATCACAGGAAACTTGAGCCTAAAGGAAGCTCTGGGGATCGATGTCGAGCTGGACGCTGATCGAGCCGCGCTCTTTGGGGCCGGCGGCGATCATCGCCTTGACGAAGGCCTGCATGTCGCTGTTGCGCCGACCATGCACCAGCAGGCGGAAGCGGTGCCGCCCGCGGATCAGCGCCAGCGGCGCTTCCGCGGGGCCGAGAATGGTGATGCCATCGGTCCGGGGCGCTGCCATGCGCAGGCCGCGCGCGTGGCCTTCGGCATCCTGGCGCGTGTCGGCCGAGACGATCAGCGAGGCGAGCCGGCCGAAGGGCGGCAGCAATGCCTTCTCGCGCTCGGCGATCTCGCGGTCGTAGAAAGCGTCGGCATCGCCGGAGACGATCGCCTGCATCACCGGGTGCTGCGGCTGGTAGGTCTGCAGCAACCCCAGGCTCTTGAGGCCGGTTCGGCCGGCGCGGCCGGTGACCTGCGAGAGCAGCTGGAAGGTCCGTTCCGCCGCACGCGGATCGCCGTTCGCCAGACCGAGGTCGGCATCGACAATGCCGACCAGTGTCATCAGCGGGAAGTTATGCCCCTTGGCAACGAGCTGAGTGCCGATGACGATATCGGCTTCGCCACGCGTGATGGCTTCAAGCTCCAGCCTCAGCCGTTTGACGCCCATCAGGTCGGAAGAAAGCACGATGGTACGCGCCTCGGGGAAATGCCGCTCCACCTCTTCGGCGATCCGCTCGACCCCAGGGCCGCAGGCGACCAGATGATCGAGCGTGCCGCATTCCGGGCAGGCTTCCGGCGTGCGTTCGGAATAGCCGCACTGGTGGCACTGGATCTGCCCGCGGAAGCGGTGTTCGACCAGCCAGCTTGAGCAATCAGGGCACTGGAAGCGATGGCCGCAGACGCGGCAGAGCGTCAGCGGTGCGTAGCCACGCCGATTGAGGAAGAGCAGCGCCTGTTCGCCACGCTCGACCGCCTTGCCGATCTGGTTGATGAGAACCGGCGAAAGGAAGCCACCGCGCGCCGGTGGATGCTGGCGCATGTCGACCACGCCGAGCCGCGGCAGCGCCGCATCGCCGAAGCGGGTCGGCAGGTGGATCGGCTTGTAGCGTCCGACCTCGCCATTGACCCGGCTTTCGAGCGATGGCGTCGCCGAGACGAGCACGACGGGAAAGCCGGTGATGCGACCACGAACGACCGCCATGTCGCGCGCATTGTAGAAGACGCGATCTTCCTGCTTGTAGGCAGGGTCGTGCTCTTCGTCGACAATGATGAGCCCCAGTTCCTCGAAGGGCAGGAACAGCGCCGAGCGGGCGCCGGCAACGACCCGGACCGTGCCTGTCGTCACCTGGCGCCAGACCTTTTCGCGGGTACGCGGTGCGAGGTCCGAATGCCACTCGGCGGGCTTCGCGCCGAAGCGATCCTGGAAGCGTTCGAGGAAGCTCGACGTCAGCGCGATCTCGGGAAGCAGGATCAGCACCTGCTTGCCGGCGCGAAGGGTCGCAGCGATCGCCTCGAAATAGACCTCGGTCTTGCCGGATCCGGTGATGCCGTCGATCAGCGACACCGAAAAGCCCCCCTCCTCGACCGCAGCGAGCAGATCGGCCGCTGCTTCCTTCTGCGGGCCTTCGAGCCTGGGGGCGGTAAAATCGGGATCGGGCAAGGCGACGACGGGCGGCGGCGCCATGAAGACGGTCTCGAAGACCCCTTGCTGGGTCAGCCCTTCGATCACACTCGACGACGTGCCGGCGGCATGCGCCAGCCCTGAGCGCGTCCAGGAAAAACCGTCGCTGGCGGCAGCGATCACGCGCTCGCGCGCCGCCGTCATGCGCTCCGGCCGCATCTCCGTCAACCGCAGGGCTTCCACCATCGGTTCCGGATCGAAGGCCGCCGGTGCGCGGAGCGCCATCCGCGCAACCAGCCCAGGCGGCGTGACGGTATAGGCGGCAACCCAATCGAGAAAGGTCCGCATGTCGCGCGTCAGCGGCGGGCAGTCGAAAGCCTTCTCGATCGTCTTGAGTTTCTTGGCATCGACGCTCCCGTCATCGTCGCCATCCCAGACCACGCCGACGACGAGGCGCGGCCCGAGCGGCACCTGCACGATCGAGCCCGGCTCGACCACCATGGTGTCGGGAACCGCATAGGAATAGGCTTTCGGCGCCGGCATGGGCACCAGGACCGGCACGACGCGACGGGCCGAAACGGGCCCGAGCAAATCGCCGAATAAATCGGTTGAATCGCGAGTCATTTTGCCGTGACCTTGCCACGTGTTTCGGTTAAAGAAAACTGCGCTGCGAACCGCAGCCTTGCAGGCCGCAGGGTTTGTCACGGTTCCACCAGAGTTTCAACGCGCGCGATCTCTGCCAACGGAATTCCTCCCCGGTAGATATGCGCCCGAACGGCAATCGTGCCCCAAGGGAGTGACCCCATGAAATTTTTCGTTGATACCGCCGACGTCAAGGAAATCCGCGAGCTGAACGATCTCGGCCTTCTCGATGGCGTCACCACCAATCCGTCGCTGATTCTGAAGTCGGGCCGCGACATCACGGAAGTCACCAAGGAAATCTGCTCGATCGTCGACGGCCCGGTTTCGGCTGAAGTAACCGCCACCGAATACGCCGAGATGATGAAGGAAGCGGCCGTTCTCGCGAAGATCGCCGACAACATCTGCATCAAGCTGCCGTTGACGCTCGACGGCCTCAAGGCCTGCAAGGCGCTGACCTCGGACGGCCACGAGACCAACGTGACCCTGTGCTTCTCGGCCAACCAGGCGCTGCTTGCCGCCAAGGCCGGCGCCACCTTCATCTCGCCCTTCGTCGGCCGTCTCGACGACATCGCCTTCGACGGCATGGACCTGATCCGCGAGATCCGCCACATCTACGACAACTACGGCTACGAGACCGAGATCCTTGCTGCCTCGATCCGCACCGTGAACCACGTCAAGGAAGCCGCCCTCATCGGCGCCGACGTTGTCACCGCGCCGCCGGCCACGCTGAAGGCGCTGGTCAAGCACCCGCTGACCGACAAGGGCCTCGAAACCTTCCTGGCCGACTGGGCCAAGACCGGTCAGAAGATCGCCTGATTGTTTCGGGAATGAACAAGAAGACCCCGCAGCGATGCGGGGTTTTTTGTTGCCTACTCGTCGTCGTCCATCAGCCCAGTCAGCCGCATGCCGTCGATCCAGGTGGCACTGTCCTTGCGGATCACCCGGCGCGGACGGATGCCTGAGCGCTGGCGCACTTCCTCCGCCAGCCTTTCCGAATGGGTGACGATCCAGATCTGGCTTTCGCGTGAGGCGCTGG
>NZ_JAEPRP010000031.1:0-10578 GCF_016652895.1 Ensifer sp. SSB1 | reverse complement strand
GCGATCATGTCGGCAAGCGCCGGCAGCATGTCCGGATGCAGGCTGGTCTCCGGCTCGTTCAGCGCAATGAAGCGGGGCCGGCGATAGGACAGCAAGGCGGCCGCCAGCGCCAGGAAGCGCATCTGCCCATCGGAAAGCTCGCGCGGCGAAAACGGCCGGTTGGGAAAATCCGGAAAGACCAGCGAGAATTCGGCGAACTGACCGGGCTCGGGAACATCGAGATAGGCGCCACCGAAGGCATCGGCGATAGCACGGTCGAGGTCGACCGTATCCTGACGTGTGTGCCTGAGCGTCGCAAAGACCGCGGCCATGTTAACGCCGGTCTCGTCGAGCATCGGCGCCGTCACGGCGAGACAGGGCAGCCGAAGCGGCGAATCGCGATCCGTGCGGAAGCCGTGGAAGAACCGCCATTGGTCGACCGCGCGGCGAAAGGTTCCGACCTCCGGATAGTGACCGGCGTCGCCGAGCAGCGAAATCGCCGTCTCCGAGGTCAGCGCCGTTTCCGGATAGTCCTCCATCCGTCCGCGCTCGCCGCGCACGAAAATGCCTGGCCCGGATCGTTTCATCATCGTCACCGGCCGCCTGCCGGTTTCGACCGTCAGTTCCTCTTCCTTGACCTGAGGCTCATAGGCAAAGCCGGCGGCAGCCAATGGCGGACGAAGCCCTGCCTCGATGCGGTAGCGAAAGGTGATCGCCCGTTCCTCGTCCAAGAGTTCGGTTTCCAATCGGATGCGCGCCGGCTTGTCGCCGCGACGGCGGCCACTCCAGAGCGCCGACGACATGCCGCCCTCTTCGGCGATCTCGCGCGCCAAGGTCCCGCGCGTGGCGGATTGCACGAGCTGAAGCGCCCGATAGAGATTGGATTTGCCGACGCCGTTCTCGCCGATGAACAGGTTGACCCCGGTCAGATCCATGCGGATCGACTTCAACGAACGGTAGTTTTCGGCAAACATGGATTGAAGCTGCATGGCCCAAGACCTAGCCGATCCGCCGCCCGGCGTGAAGCCGGCAGACATGGCGGGCCGGTCGTCAGAGCGCGGCCGCCCCCTGCAACCGGGGCTGGAACGATGCGTCCGCATCCATGGCCAGATCGAAGACCGTGTGCCGTTCGAGTGCCTTCGTCACCTCGCCGGGCTCGCCTTCCAGCGCATCCGGCGAGATCAGGTTGCCGATGCGGAAGTCGAAGTGGTCGCCCTTCTTGTTGAGCAACTCATGAAACACGGTCATGTCGCGCAGTTCCGTCGACCACTTGGCGAACCAGTAGAACAGGCCGGAATTGCGGGCGCTCATATGCACCGGCAGGATCGGCAGGCCGTACTTGCGTGCAAACCCCACCGCGGACGTCTTCCATGGCCGCTCGTTGAGGCAGCCGTCCGCCCAGAAGGCGATGCGCCCGGAAGGAAAGAGGATCGTCGCCTTGCCCTCGCCGATCGCCCGGTTCGTCACCTGCAGCGTCTCGCGGGCCTTCAGCTTGCTCTTGTGCTCTTCCCGCCACTCGACCGGGATGACCATCTCGACGAAGCGCGGATTGACGCGAATGGCATCGCGGTTGGCGAAGAACATCATGTCCGGCCGTCGTGTTTTCAGCAGGTCGAAGACGGCAATCCCGTCGGCAATTCCGGTCGGGTGGTTGCTGACCAGCAGGAAGCCGCCCTTGGCCGGAATCCGCTCGGCCCGGTCGACCCGCACGTCCAGCGACAGAAGCGAACTCAGATGTTCGAAGGCCTGAAAGCCGGGCATGTTGGCGACCGCATCGGCAAACTCGTGTGCCTTGCGATAGTTCAGCAATGCATAGAGGAATGGGCGCACCAGCGGCCACACGGGGCTCTTGACGATGCGCCGCCCGCGCTCGGCAATCAGGGTATCGACGATGTGACCAGGCTGCCCCTGTGAGACCAGGGCGATTACTTCAGCAAAATGCGCGAATCCGTTCACCGAATCCCGTCCCGCCATAGTCCGATCCGATTCTTTCCGGCTGAACATCGCAATTCTATATGATCGAAGAATGACAGATTCCAAGGGCGCATTAGCAAAAACATAAGATGCATCAGAGCATTGTCGCGGATGAAACATCTTGGAAAATGACAATGAACGAGCTCCTCGTCATAGGCCATCCGGAACTCCTCGCCGAGCGTCAGCGCTGGCTCGACGGGCTGATGCGGGAACGTCGCCTCTCGGATAACACTGTCGAGGCCTATGAGCGTGACACGCGCCAGTTCCTGACATTCCTGACCGGGCATTTGGCTGGACCGCCGCGACTTTCCGATATCCGCACGCTGCGGCCAGCGGATCTGCGTGGCTTCCTCGCCCAGCGCCGCAAAGGGGGCGCCGGCGCTCGCACGCTCGGTCGCGGGCTCGCCGGGCTGCGCTCGTTCCTTCGCTTCCTCGAGCGCAACGGTCTCGCCAATGCCGCCGGCGCCACTGCGGTGCGCTCGCCGAAGCAACCGAAATCCCTGCCGAAACCGCTGACCGATCGCGATGCACTCAACGTCGTGACCGCAGAGGCACAGCTTGCCGAGGAGCCCTGGATCGCCGCCCGCAATGCCGCGGTACTGACCCTGCTTTACGGATGCGGCCTGCGCATTTCCGAGGCGCTCGGCCTGACACCGGGCGAATTTGCCGGTGCGCCCTCGTCGCTGCGCATCGTCGGCAAGGGCGGCAAGACCCGCCTCGTGCCGCTGATCGAAGCGGCGCGCCAAGCCGTTGCCACCTATATCAAGCTCTGCCCCTATCAGATCGCGGCCGATGAGCCGCTGTTTCGCGGCGCCCGCGGCGCCAAGCTGCAGCCCGCGATCATCCAACGCGAAATGCAGAAGCTGCGCGGTGCCCTCGGCCTGCCGGACACGGCAACGCCGCATGCGCTGCGCCACTCCTTCGCCACCCATCTGCTTGCCGGCGGCGGCGATCTCAGAACCATTCAGGAGCTTCTTGGCCATGCCAGCCTGTCCACGACGCAGGTCTATACCGGCGTCGATTCCGCACGGCTTCTGGAAATCTATGACCGCGCCCATCCGCGCGCCTGATTTTCGGCGAAACCATGGATTAACCATGCCCCTTAAGGAAGCCGTGACCGGCCTGGGCCTAGGGTTCTGCAACGACCGTCCGACCGTCGGGGAACAATGATGACCGCCTTTGCGAGACCTGATCGAAACCTGCCCCGCAACCTGCTCGCATGGGTCACGGACGGTACACTCTGGCTGATTGCCCTGCTGCACCTCGTCCTGGCCGCCAGCCTCGTCGTGACCCTCTTCTTTGTCGCGGAAGCCGATGCGAAGGAAGCCGAATGCGGCGGTTCGAATGTCCTGACGGCCCTTGCCAAGTCGGACCCGACAAGATTCGCAGCACTCGAAGCGGAAGCCGCAGCCGTTCCGAACGGCAAGGGCATCTTCTGGAAGATCGAGAAGGACGGCATCGCACCTTCCTGGCTGCTCGGCACCATGCACGTCACCGATCCGCGTGTGCTGGCGCTCCCGACCGAGGCGCCGGCCGCCTTCGAGGCAGCGTCCACCGTCATCGTCGAATCGGACGAAATCATCGACGAGAAGAAGTCGGCCGCAGCGATCCTGATGCGGCCCGACCTCACCATGTTTCCGGACAACAAGACGATCGCCGACTTCCTGAAGCCCGGCGATCGTGAAAAGCTTGAAGCGGGCCTCAAGGCGCGCGGCATTCCGCTGACGCTGGTGGCGCGCATGAAGCCGTGGATGATCGCGAGCTTCGTCGCCTTGCCCGCCTGCGAGATCACCCGCAAGGCGACGGGCGCCTCCTTCCTCGACAAGAAGATTGCCGAAGATGCGGTCAGCCAGGGCAAAGCGCTCAAGGGCCTGGAGTCGCTGATCGAACAGCTCGCGGCGATGGACTCTCTTCCGACCGAACTGCACCTGCGCGCCCTCATCGAGACGCTGGCGCTCGGCAAGACGATCGACGACGTCTTCGCGACAATGACCGACCTCTACCTTGCCGGCGACACCGGCATGATCATGCCGATGATGAGGGCCGTCGACACGACGTCGAGCGACGATTTCGGCTATGCCGATTTCGAGCAGCGCATCATCGTCGACCGCAACAGGACGATGGCAACGCGCGCCGAACCAATCCTGAAGAACGGCGCGGCCTTCATGGCCGTTGGCGCGCTGCACCTGCCGGGCAAGGAAGGCCTGGTCGAACTGCTGCGCGCCCAGGGCTTCACAGTCACGCGCGCCAACTGACAGCGCCGGCCGGCGGAGGATGTCGGCCGGAACTACGCTTAGCCCTGCACGCTCGCACGCGAAACGACTTCGGAAGTGGGCGCCATAGCGCCGTCACCCTCGATCCTGCCCAGGCGGCGATAACCCCAAAACGCGGCGCCAACGATCAAGACACCGGCGGCGAGCGCGATGGTGAAGCCGGCCTGCACACCGAAGCGCTCGACCACCGCCCCTGACACCGCCGCCCCCGCCGCAACGCCGACCCCGAGACCGGTGGTCAACCAGGTCAGCCCCTCCGTCAGCTTCGACGGCGGCACGGCGATTTCGCCAATGCTCAGGGCGACGATCATCGTCGGTGCGAAGAACACGCCCGAAACGAACATCATCGTTGCAAGGCTGCCGATCCCGCCGACGAACAGGAGCGGCAACGTGCTGGCGGCCGTCATGCCCGCGCCGATCAGGAACAGCTTCGGCAGCGGCAGGCCTAGCCTGACTGCGCCAAACGCCAGACCGGCGACGCAGGAACCAAGCGCATAAAGCGAAAGCACGAGGCTCGCGGCGGCCGGTCGTCCCTCGGCCTCGGCAAAGGCCAGGCTGACCACATCGATCGTGCCGACGATCACACCCATGCCGGCAAGCGCCGCGATAAGTACACGCAGCGCCGGGTAACGAAGAACCGAACCCGGCGCCATCGTCTCGGCCGGTTTGACGGGTGGCTCGGTTCCCTTCTGCAACACGAAGGCGGTAACGCCCACGACAAGGAATACCGCGGCTGCCAGCGGTCCGGCCTCGGGAAACAACCCGACACTCAGGCCGACCGCAATGGGAGGCCCGACGATAAAGCAGATCTCGTCGAAAACGGATTCGAGCGAAAAGGCGGTCTTCAACTCGGGGCGACCGCGATAGAGTTGGGTCCACCGCGCTCGGGTCATCGCCGACATGCTGGGCGTGCATCCCGCGAGGATCGCAAAGACGAAGAGCGTCCAGTCCGGGGCCTGCCAATGGGTTGAAGCCAGCAGGGCCGACGTGCCGAGAATACTGAGCACCGTGGCAAGCGGCAGGATGCGGCCCTGACCGAACCGATCGACGAGCCGCGAAACCTGCGGCGCCAGCAGTGCCGAGGCCAGAGTGAACGCCGCGGCCACGCTGCCGGCAAGCCCATAACTGCCGCGAGCCTGCGCCAGCATGGTGATGATGCCGATCCCCATCATCGACAGCGGCAGGCGCGACACCAATCCCGCCAGGGTGAAGCCCACCGTGCCTTTGGCGGCAAAGATCCGTGCGTAGGGATTGGCCATGGAACCTCCTGCAAAACCTGTTTTAGCGCCGCGTCACTAGCATACGCAATGTATGTCAGTGGTATTGACATACGCGCCGCATGTCAATTAACGTACTCTACGTATGCAAAAGGAAGGGAAAATGCCAAGGCGCGCGCGTAGCGACATGATCGCGGAGACGAGGGGAAAGCTGATCGCCGCCGCGCGGGATGCCTTCAGCCGGCTCGGCTACACCGAGACCTCCATGGACGACTTCACCGCTTCGGCCGGGCTCACTCGCGGCGCGCTCTATCACCATTTCGGCGACAAGAGAGGCCTGCTACGTGCTGTCGTGGAGACCCTGGACGCCGAGATGGATGTGCGGCTCGATGCCGCCTCCGAGGCCGCGGATCTATGGGAAGGGTTCGTGCGCCGTTGTAAACTCTATCTGGAGATGGCGCTCGAACCGGAGATCCGACAAATCGTGTTGACGGACGCACCGGCAGTTCTCGGCGCAAGCGTGCTGGAGCCGAGCAGGCGGCAATGCCTCGCTTCGCTCGCCGCCCGGCTTTCGGCCATGATGGCCGAGGGCGTCGTGCGTCAGGGGAATGCGGAGACATTGGCACGGCTGATCAATGGCGCCCTCGCCGATGCGGCGCTCTGGATTGCAGAGGCGAATGATCCGGTTACGCGCTTGGCCAGCGCGAGCGACAACTTGGACCTGCTGCTCTCTGGGCTGAAGAACGAGATCTCAGCTTAGCCGCCCGGACCCGCCACCCGCGCCAAAAGGGTCGGCACGATCATCTTGTGAAACGGCGTGACTGCCGCAAGGTAAACCCGCCCGAACGCATTGTGCCGCCGGACGAGCGTGGTGACGCCGACGATCTGGTTGACGGCGGACCCTGCCCTGACGTCCACGACGATGCGAAAATCGAGATGTTTGTCGTCGAAGCCGAGCACCACTTCGTCATCGCTTTTCGACAGCACCGGGAACGCCCCGACCAAGCCGAAACGACCCGGCTTCGGCGCGGCCGACTTCAAGCCGACGACAGAGACTACGCCGTTGCGAAGACGGAGCAACTCGCGGATCCATCGCGGCGAGCGGCCAAGCGACCGCTCGACTGCTTCCGCAGCGGTCACGCCCTTGCCGTCAAGGGCAAGCTCGAATCGGTCGGCCCAATCTGCTTCCGGTAGATGCCGGTTCGGCAGAGAGATGGCCACGGCTCTCGGTTTCATGTTTCCTCCTGATGCCTCGGCATCGATTGCGATGTGAAACATGATTGCGCCGCCCACCGCCACTGGACAGGAGGCCGCTTGTCGCAGCCCTCGGGCCAATCGTCACATCCCGCCTTGCGCAACGAACCGTTGTTCCCCAAGCACCAGGCTCTTCCCTTCCATCGGCCAAGCTGCATAACTCAAGCGGAACGTTGCAAATTCTGGAGACGAACAATGGAAACCAGCTACGACACGCGCGAACTCGAAATGGTCGTGCTGATGACGCCTGACATGGCGAACTTCAGCGGCAAGGTCCACGGCGGCGCGCTGCTCAATCTCCTGGACCGCGTGGCCTTCTCCTGCGCTTCGCGCTTTTCGCAGCAATATGCGGTGACGCTTTCGGTCGACCAGGTGATCTTTCGCCAGCCGATCCATGTCGGCGAACTCGTCACCTTCCGCGCTGCGGTCAACAATGCCGGTCGCACCTCCATGGAAATCGGCATCCGGGTCGAGGCCGAAAACATCCGCAGCGGCGAACGCCGCCATACCAATTCCTGTTATTTCACCATGGTCGCGGTCGACGCCGACGGAAGCCCGACACCTGTTCCTGCCCTTGTCACCGATACCGCCGACCGCAGGCAGCGGCAGCGCGCGGCCGAGGCACGACGCGCCCTCAGGCGCGAGTTCGAAGAGCGTTTCCACGCGATCAGGTCTGCTTCTGAGGAGTGAGGCTGTCGCCGGGACCAGAAAGGCCGATGGCAATAATGTCAGCAAGCGCTGACGTTGCGTGGGCGGACAGCAGCCGGCACGCCTGAACCGCGCGGCTGGAAACAGGGGGCCGCGTTGGCGCAGCCCCCTGCATGATCCTTACATGTGGATCGGCTTGAAGAAGGTCGAAAGCGCGGCTTCCTTGACCGCTTCCGACATGGTCGGATGCGCATGGCAGGTGCGGCCGAGGTCTTCCGACGAACCGCCGAATTCCATCAGCACGGCAATCTCGTGGATCATCTCGCCGGCGCCGAAGCCGACGATATGGCCGCCGAGCACCCGGTCGGTTTCCTTGTCCGCAAGGATCTTCACGAAGCCGTCGGTGGCGAGCATTGCGCGCGCGCGGCCGTTGGCCGTGAACGGGAACTTGCCGACCTTGTAGGCGACGCCTGCAGCCTTCAGCTCTTCTTCGGTCTTGCCGACGGAAGCGACTTCCGGCTGGGTGTAGACGACACCCGGGATCACGTCATAGTTCACGTGACCGGCCTGACCGGCGAGGATTTCCGCAACGGCGACACCCTCATCCTCGGCCTTGTGGGCGAGCATCGGACCGCGCACGACGTCGCCGATCGCGTAGATGCCGGCAACGCTCGTCTGATAGTGATGGTCGATCTCGACGCGGCCACGCTGGTCCATGACGACGCCGGCCTTGTCGAGGCCGAGGCCGTCCGTGTAGGGCTTGCGACCGGTGGCGATCAGAACGACGTCGGCATCGAGCGTCACGGCGTCACCACCCTTGACCGGCTCGAAGGTCACCTTGGCGCCCTTGCCGTCCTTGACGACGCCGGTCACCTTGGCGCCGAGCTTGAAGTCCATGCCCTGCTTGGCGAGCATGCGCTGGAACTGCTTGGCAACCTCGCCATCCATGCCGCCGAGGATCGAATCGAGATATTCGACGACGGTCACCTTGGCGCCGAGGCGCGCCCAGACCGAGCCGAGTTCGAGGCCGATGACACCGCCGCCGACGACGATCATGTTGGCCGGGACCTTTTCGAGCGCAATGCCGCCCGTCGACGAGATGATAACCTTCTCGTCGATGTCGACCTTGACCCCCGGAATGCCGGCGACGTCGGAGCCGGTGGCGATCACGATGTTCTTGGTTTCGAGGATCTGCTCCTCGCCCTTGTCGTTGGTGACCGAGACCTTGCCCTGGCCGAGCACCTTGCCGGTGCCCTGGATGCCGTCGATCTTGTTCTTCTTGAACAGGAACGAAACGCCCTCGACGTTGGCCTTAACGGTCGCGTCCTTGTGCGCCATCATCTTTTCGAGGTTCAGCTTCGGCGCGGCGACTTCGACGCCCAGCGCGTCGACGCCGTGGGCAACCTGGTGGAACATCTCGGAGGCATGCAGCAGCGCCTTCGACGGGATGCAGCCGATGTTGAGGCAGGTGCCGCCATAGGTGGCGCGCTTCTCGACGACGGCAACCTTCAGGCCGAGCTGTGCCGCCTTGATGGCGCAGACATAGCCGCCGGGGCCGCTGCCGATAACGATGAGATCATAAGCCATTTGCATATCCTTCCTTCAGGACGGTTACCGCCCGCCGCTGACATTGAGAATTGACCCCGTCACATAAGTCGCCTTGTCTGACAGGAGGTAGAGAACCGCGTCAGCCACTTCCTCGGCCGTGCCGGGTCGCTGAACGGGAATGGTGGAGGCGAGATCGCGCGCCCGGTCCGGCAGGCCGCCGGACGCGTGAATCTCGGTATCGATGATGCCGGGGCGGATCGCGTTGACGCGAATGCCTTCGGTCGCGACCTCGCGTGCGAGGCCGATGGTAAGAGTGTCGATCGCGCCCTTCGAGGCGGCGTAGTCGACATACTGGCCCGGAGAGCCGAGCACGGCAGCGACCGAGGAGATATTGACGATGACGCCGCCCTCGTGCCCGTAGCGTGTCGACATGCGGCGGACCGCCTCCGCCGCGCAGCGAATGGAGCCGGTGACGTTGATGCGGAACATGCGCTCCAGCCGCGCGGGAGACATCTCGTCCACCCGCTCTGTCGGCCCGACAATGCCGGCATTGTTGACGAGACCGTCCAGCCGGCCGAAGGCCGTATCGACGGCGGCAAAAATCGCCTGGATATCCGCCTCAGAGCCGACATCGCCCTGAACGGCGATCGCCGTGCCCCCGGACCGCACGATCGCGCCGACAACAGCATCCGCCGCATCGCGGTTCGACGCATAGTTGACGGCGACGCGCCAGCCGGCTTTCGCTGCGCCGAGGCAGATTGCTGCGCCGATGCCGCGGCTGCCGCCGGTCACCAGGAGAACGGGGCCGGCACTCATGCGGCGCATCCCTTCAGCGTGAAGGCGTCCCAGCTGTCGGCTTCCGCCCTGCCCTTACCCCAAGCGGTCGAAGCCCTGAGCGATGGCCCGAAATCAGGGAGCAGCAATTGCTCAGCCGCCGGTTCGGTCTCGGCGGGGATCTCGCTGATCGCGCCGGCCTTGTCGAGCGCATAAACGACGCCCTGCCATACTGTGCAGGCGCGCAGTTCCTCGCCGGTCGCATCCCCCTCGGGGCAATTGTGCATGATGAGTCCAGTCGCGCGCTCCGGCTCGCCCGCCGGCATCACGACGCCGTCGAGCAGCAGGCCCGGCTTCAGGACCGCCACCTTGAAGTGATTGCTGGTCGCCGCACTTTCCGAGCCGACCGGCTCGAAGCGCAGCTCATAGCCACCATCGCGGTCGCCGTAGATCGCGTGCGACTGCTTGCAGTCGGCGGCAATCGCCGGTGCGGCGAGGGCAATGCCGAAAAGCGCGGAAATGAGGCGACGAAGAACCATGATCAGGCGACCTTCTCCGTCGCGAGCTTGACGCCGAGGGCGATGAAGACCACGCCGCTGGCACGATCGATCCACTTGCTGGCGCGGGTGAAGGCGGCACACATGCGCGGCGTCGTCATGAACAGGCTGACGCCGACGAACCAGAGGATCAGGCACGAGGCCATGACAAGGCCATAGCTGAACTTGACGAGGATCGGCGTATGGGCGCTGACGACCGTGGAGAAGATCGACAGGAAGAAGAACACCGGCTTGGGGTTGAGCGCATTGGCAGCAAATCCAAAACCGAATGCCCTGGCAGCCGACTGGCTCTTGGCCGGATCAGCGCTTTCGGTGCGGTCGACCTTGATCTCCGTCTGGCCGGCACGCAGCGCC
>NZ_JAEPRP010000322.1:0-3700 GCF_016652895.1 Ensifer sp. SSB1 | reverse complement strand
TTTTCCTCCTCCAGCATCTTCAGCCGCTTGGCCGCGGACACTCTATGCCGTCGAATTCGGGTTTCTTAGAGATGCTGGCATTGCGTATCCATCCGAGCAGGGCCGCAGGATTTTGGGCGCCGCGCGTGGTAATGTCGGCTCATGGAGATCGATGAGGACAAGATCGACGATGCGGTTTTGGCGCTGTTATGGCTGACGCTGCACAACGAGCGTTGCGCCTGGAAGGGCTTCGACTGGGCAACGACGGATCGGCTTCACAAGAAGGGCTTGATCGCCGACCCAGTCAACAAGTCGAAGTCATTGATCCTGACCGATGAAGGCTTGGCGCGTTCGGAAGCATTGTTCCGGGAGCTGTTTACGCGGCCGCCGCAATAGCCGTCCCTTTGTGTGTCTTCCATTGCCACGGCAGCAGTTCGTGCAGGCGGGAGACGGGAAGATCGGCGATGCGGCTAAACACATCGGCGAGCCACGCCTTTGGGTCGACGTCGTTGAGGCGGCAGGTCGTGATGACGGAGAGCATGATGGCGGCACGATCGGCCCCACGCTGGGAGCCGGCGAAGGTCCAGTTTCGACGCCCGAGGGCAATTCCTCTCAGCGCGCGCTCGGCCGCATTGTTCGTGAGACAAATCCGGCCATCGTCGAGGAAACGGGCAAAGCCATCCCAGCGCTTCAGCATGTAATCGATCGGCTCGATCACCTCGGACGATTTGCTGAGCGTGGCGCGCTCCCCTTTCAGCCACGCGTGCATGTCGTCGAACAGCGGCTTGCTCTTTTCCTGCCGCGCGGCCAACCGTTCCGCGGCGCTCAATCCATTGATGTCGCGCTCGATCTCAAAGTAAGCGCCGTCTCCGCCCCATTGGATAGGCTGTATTTTGAGGCTGGCCGGGCGTGCGAGAAGGTTTCCAGGACTATCTGGAGATTTGCATGGCAGATGATGGATTTGTTGGGCGCTACGAAGTTGTCGAGCCGCGCCGCGGAAACCGGCGTTGGCCAGATGATGTGAAGGCGCGGATCGTGGCGGAAAGCCTTGAGCCTGGTGTTCGTGTTGTTGATGTCGCGCGCCGTCATGACGTTGTTCCGCACCAGCTTTCCTTGTGGCGCCGGCAAGTGCGCGAGGGCATTCTGACGCTGCCTTTTGAGTCTATGCCGGGCCTGTCGGAGAGCGGCGATGCCGAGCCTGCATTTGTGCCTTTGGCGATTGCGGCAGAGCCGAGCGAGGCGGTGAATGTTTTGGCGCCGCCGAAACTGCGGGAGGCGGTTTCGACAGTCTTGACCCTCACGATCGGCCCGGACGTTGTGATGCGGGTTCCCGGCGATGTGCCGGTTGAACGCGTGGCCGCTCTGGTGCGCGCCATGCGAGGGACGGCATGATCGTCGCGGGCCAACGACTGCCGATCCTGATTGCAACGCGGCCGGTGGACTTCCGCTGCGGGCATCAGGCGCTGGCTCTGATGGTTCAGACCGAGTTGAAGCTCGACCCGCATTCCGGGGTGACGGTGATCTTCCGGTCGAAGCGCGGTGATCGTCTGAAAATCCTGGTATGGGATGGCACCGGCATGGTGCTGACCTACAAAATTCTTGAACATGGAAGCTTTGCCTGGCCCAAGGTGCAGGATGGGACGATGCGCCTTTCCAGGGGGCAATACGAGGCTTTGTTCGAGGGGCTCGACTGGCGGCGCGTCATGGCGCAACGGGTGATCGCGCCGTCGGCGGCAGGGTGAATATCCGACGGTCTTTGCATTGTTTTATTTGGCTTTTTTGTGCTGCCTTGCTATAAGGCCGCATGTCGTCGCCCCTTGATCTCAGCCTGTTTCCGGACCTTCCGCCAGAGGTGGTGAAGGCGTTTGCGGCGATGCAGTTCGAACTGTCGGTCGAGCGTGCTGCACGTCAGCATGAGCAGGCTGTGGTTGCCGAAAAGGACGCCTTCATCGCCGAGCTGAAGGAACTGGTCGAGAAGCTTGAAGGTCAGGTTCACGACTATCGGCGCACGAAGTTCGGGCCGAAATCGGAAAAGCTCGATCCGGCGCAGATGGAACTGGCGCTGGAAGACCTTGAAACGGCAATTGCCGAAACACAGGCGCGGATCGCCGCCGTCGAGAAAAAGATCGAAGCCAGCGCATCCGATCCGGACAAGGCCGTTCCTCGCAAGGAGCGTAAGGCCCGTGCACTGCCCGAACACCTGCCGCGGGTCGAGAGAGTGATCGAGCCCGAGAGCATCGTTTGTCCCTGCGGTTGCGGCAATATGGTCCGGATCGGCGAAGACCGGACGGAACGGCTCGACCGGATTCCGGCGCGCTACGAGGTGATCGTCACGATCCGCCCGAAATACGCCTGCCCCAAGGGTCGAACGGGCGTCGTCCAGGCCAGAGCGCCGGCGCATCTGCTGGAAGGGAGCTGGCCGACGGAAGCCCTTCTGGCTGAGATTGCCGTCTCCAAGCATTCCGAACATATGCCGCTCAACCGGCAGGCCGAGGTCATGGCGCGACACGGGGTGCCGATAGACCGCACGGTTCTGGCCGATTGGATGGGCAGGACGGGCAGCGAAATCGCACCGGTGGTCGACCACATGGCAAAACGGCTGCTGTGGGAAAGCACGCGGCTCTATGTCGATGAGACCACGGCTCCGGTGCTGGATCCGGGGCGAGGCAAGACGAAGACCGGCTATCTCTGGGCCGTGTTGCGTGACGATCGCGGCTGGAATGGCTCCGCGCCGTCGGGCGTGGTGTTCCATTACCGGCCCGGGCGTAAAGGCGAATATGCCGCTGAAATCCTCGACGGCTTCAACGGCACAATCCAGGTGGATGCCTACGGTGGTTACTCTCACCTCGCCACGTCGGACCGGATGGGTGGCGATCCCTTGAAGCTGGCTTTCTGTTGGGCGCACGGGCGCAGAAAGCTGATCAAGGCCACGCCAAAGAGCGGATCGCCCATCGTCGACGAGGCGCTGGTGCGGATCGCCGCGCTCTACAAGATCGAAGACAGTATCCAGGGCTCAGATCCCGGACATCGCCGGGCAGTTCGACAGGAGCTGTCCCTCCCGCTGGTGGACGAGTTCTTCACCTGGCTGGCAGCGCAAGCCAAGCGCGTCTCACGCAAGTCTGACCTCGGAAAAGCCCTGGCCTATATGCTGACGCGACAGGACGGCTTCCGGCGGTTCCTGGACGACGGCCACGTCGATATCGACTCCAACCTGGTGGAAAACGCGATCCGCCGACCGGCCATGAACCGCCGCAATGCGCTCTTTGCGGGGCACGATGAAGGGGGCCGCAATTGGGCCCGGTTTGCCAGCCTGATCGGCACTTGTAAAATGAACGGCGTTGAGCCCTACGCCTATCTGTGCGACCTCTTCACCCGCCTCGCAAACGGCCACCTCGCCAAAGACATCGATGCCCTGATGCCATGGGCCTATGCCGCCCGCATCAAGGCCTCACAATGAGCTCGTCAGGTACTCTTCGGTGAGCTCATTTGACGGCCGTAGATAACCTCAGATCGCTGCAACCGAAAAAGCGATGGGGCGTGGACGTCGCATACATCTCAAACAGCGCGTCGTACCGTTGGACGGCCTCCAGGGCGATCGGCGAGATCGGCTTGCCCTTGCGGTTGTGGTCGCGGGCATTTTTCTGGATGTCGGCCAGTTCAAAGACTTTGCGCCGCGCGTGCGCATGACAAAAGGCGAAGGTGATCGGTACCGCTTTCTTTT
>NZ_JAEPRP010000321.1:0-3756 GCF_016652895.1 Ensifer sp. SSB1 | reverse complement strand
CAGCGTTGTAAGAGACGTGTGAGCGTCTCGACAAGGCTCGGGGACGCTCTACCAGTATCTGAGCTGGGAGTCTTCTCATGTTTAACCAATGCGAAAATCCGAACGCAGCCGGCCATGTCGATCCGCGATGCCTGTCGACAAAGCACTGTCGATCATGGAGGAGGTCGAGGGCACCGCGATTGACAGCATCTGCCTGGCGGCGCTCAAGAGAGCACTCTTGAGAATGGATAGACAAGCTTCAAGGGCCGCCTGAGCACTGGTATCGAAGCGCTTTTACAGGGCTTCGAACATTTTGCCTTGCACTGCCCGGGCGTCGCCCAGCAAGAGCTATGAGAGAACGACATGTTCTAGAGCATTACAAGGGTCACGCTCGACTGTCGGCTTACCAACATTAAGAGCCTCCGCCAGGAGGCATCCGCCGGCCTCCGCGGGTGTCCCATAGGCACTGGCTATCACAAAGGGTACATCGCTCGTCCGAAGGACCTCCGCCACTGGCGTCACCGTGCCGTCCTTCGTGCCAGCAGGAAAGAGCGGAACGGTCGACCACTGTCGGCGGATTGTTCGGCAGTGCAGGTCTTTCGGCAGTTCTCGGCGTCAACGACGCCTACGCCGCCGGCATCGCCGCGCTGTTGATCGTCATCGGCTCGGTCGCAGCCTTCATGTTACTCACTGGCCGCTGGTCGGTGAACCGCGCGCCGGCCCGCTGACATGTGGAACGCGTATCATCGCCGGTGGGCTCGAGCTCGCCGGTCTCATCTGGCTCGTTGTCGAGATCCGCGGGGACAGCGCGCAGTCCGTCACCATCAAGACGCCGGCCGAAGTGTTCCGCGCACATTTGCAAGAGGGAGGCTGAACCCCTGCCCTGAAAACCGGCGTGTTGCACTTCAGTTAGGATCTCCCAAAGGTGAACATCACAGCAACGAGCCGTGCAAGGCTCTTGGGAGCACGATTCTGTCCGCCCCTAAGGCGGCGTCCATGCTTAGGTCTGTGAACGGCAGCATTGTGCCCCATGTCGGCCATGGAGCCCAACTTGGCCACTGCCCCAAAAGCAGACGTTTGGCTGGACGACTTAATTTGCCCCAGGACGGACGTTGAAAAGATTAGCCGCCTGTTGACAAAGGCAATATATCTATTATTCTGGATATATGGATAATAACGAAGCAATCGCGGCGCTTTCCGCACTCGCCCAGACCACCAGGCTCGAGACGTTTCGCCTTCTCGTCCGGCACGAGCCCGATGGCGTGCCTGCCGGCGAGCTAGCCCGAATTCTCGATGTGCCGCAAAACACCATGTCGGCACATCTCGCGACGCTGTCGCGCGCAGGCCTTGTGACAAGCGAGCGGCAGAGCCGTTCGATCATCTACCGGGCCGATCTCCAGGGACTGCGCGGCCTGACGCTCTTCTTGCTGAAAGACTGCTGCGGCGGATCGGCGGAACTCTGTGCGCCGCTTATCGCAGAACTCACGCCCTGCTGTGCTCCCGAGGTGAAGCCGTCATGAGCGACATCAGACTGGAGCCAGTCCCGGGAAGCGATCCGGAACTAAAACTGGCGCTTTCGGCTTCCGGTCTTCCAACCGAAGACCTCGAAGACGCTGGGCGCTCGTTTTTCCGGGCTGTTTCCTCCAACGGCGGCACGGTTGGTTATGCTGGCATCGAGGCGTGCGGCGACGACGTGCTTCTCAGGTCGATAGTCATATTGCCCGAGCATCGTGGCAAGGCGCTTGGAAAATCGCTGACCAGGGAAACGCTGAAGGCCGTCAACGAAGGCTCGGCAGTCTTCCTGGCGACGACCTCCGCCACGACTTTCTTTGAAAGCCTTGGCTTCACTGTAATCGAGCGGCCAGATGTGCCGCCCGCCGTTCTCGCGACCCGTCAGCTGTCGAGCATCTGCCCGGCATCGGCAACGATCATGCAATTCAACAGAGCTCCGACCTAACCACGGAACACAACCATGACCGACAAGACTTACAACGTGCTCTTCTTGTGCACGGGCAACTCCGCACGTTCTATTCTCGCCGAATCCATCCTCAACAATGAGGGTGGTGGGCGCTTCCGGGCGTTTTCCGCGGGCAGCCAGCCCAAGGGCGAAGTCAATCCGCATGCCCTGAACGAACTCGAAGCCCTCGGCTATTCTGCGACTGGCTTCTCGTCGAAGAACTGGGACGTCTTCGCGCAACCAGGCGCGCCCGAAATGGATTTTATCTTCACCGTCTGTGATAACGCGCACGGCGAGGCCTGCCCCGTATGGATCGGTCATCCGACGACCGCGCATTGGGGTGTCGAGGACCCCGCGGCCGTTGTCGGTTCCGAGGTCGAAATCCAGCGCGCCTTTGCGACGGCCGCGCGTTTCCTCAAGAATCGGATCACGGCCTTCGTCAGCCTTCCGCTGGCATCGATCGACCGCCTGGCGCTCGAAACGAAGCTCCGCCAAATCGGCGCGATGGAGGGTTCGACGGCAATCCAGGGAAAGTCCGCCTGATGTCTACCTTCGAACGCTACCTCACCATCTGGGTCTTCCTCTGTATCGTCGTCGGCGTCGCCCTCGGTCATTTGATACCCGGTGTTTTCCAGGTCATCGGCGCGGCGGAGGTCGCGAAGGTGAACCTGCCAGTCGCCATCCTGATCTGGCTGATGATCATCCCGATGCTCATCAAGATCGACTTCCGCTCGCTGGCGCAGGTCAGCACGTACTGGCGCGGCATCGGCGTGACCCTGTTCATCAACTGGGCCATCAAGCCGTTCTCCATGGCGTTGCTCGGATGGCTCTTTATCGGATGGCTGTTCCGTCCTTATCTGCCGGCTGACCAGATCGACTCCTACATTGCTGGCCTTATCATCCTTGCGGCTGCGCCCTGTACCGCTATGGTGTTCGTCTGGAGCAACCTGACGCGCGGCGAGCCGCTGTTCACGTTGTCCCAGGTAGCACTCAACGATGCGATCATGGTCGTCGCCTTCGCCCCAATCGTCGGACTGCTTCTCGGATTGTCGGCGATCACCGTACCGTGGGACACGCTCGTTCTGTCGGTCGTCCTTTATATCGTGGTCCCGGTCATCATCGCTCAGGTCCTGAGAATGCGGCTGACCGCCGACGGCACGACGAAGGCGCTGGACGCCATGCTGGCGAAGCTGCAGCCGCTTTCGCTTGTGGCACTGCTGGCGACGCTCGTCCTTCTCTTCGGTTTCCAGGGCGAGCAGATCATCGCGCAACCGACGATCATCGCGCTGCTGGCCGTCCCGATCCTGATCCAGGTCTACTTCAACTCAGGCCTGGCCTACCTCCTGAACCGGATGTCGGGCGAGCGCCATTGCGTCGCCGGGCCTTCGGCGCTGATCGGGGCCAGCAACTTCTTCGAACTCGCGGTCGCCGCAGCCATCAGCCTGTTCGGCTTTCAGTCCGGTGCGGCGCTGGCGACCGTCGTCGGCGTGCTCATCGAGGTTCCCGTGATGCTCACGGTCGTCTGGGCCGTGAACCGCACCAGGGGCTGGTACGAGGCAGCACCCGCCGTCTCCCGGAACACCATTACCGAAAGGACATGACAATGGACGTCACCATCTATCATAACCCGACCTGCGGCACGTCCCGCAACACGCTGGAGATGATCCGCGCAGCCGGGATCGAACCGACCGTGATCGAGTATCTCAAGACACCGCCGGCGCGCGACGAGTTGGCAAGGATGATCTCCGATGCCGGTTTGACCGTCCGCCAGGCGATCCGCGAGAAGGGCACGCCTTACGCGAAACTTGGACTCGACGACC
>NZ_JAEPRP010000320.1:0-3763 GCF_016652895.1 Ensifer sp. SSB1 | reverse complement strand
AAGGAGGTGGCAGATGGCAAGACGGACGTCGTGGTCGGCACGCATGCACTGCTTGGCACGTCGGTCAACTTCGCCAATCTCGGCCTCCTGATCATCGACGAGGAGCAGCACTTCGGCGTCAAGCACAAGGAGCGGCTGAAGGAACTGAAGTCCGACGTGCACGTGCTGACGCTTTCGGCGACGCCGATACCGCGCACCTTGCAGCTCGCCTTGACCGGTGTTCGCGAACTGTCGCTGATCACGACGCCGCCGGTCGACCGCATGGCGGTGCGCACCTTTATCTCGCCCTTCGATGCCCTGGTGATCCGCGAAACACTGATGCGCGAACATTATCGCGGCGGTCAGAGCTTCTATGTCTGCCCGCGCTTGAGCGATCTGTCGGAAATCCACGATTTCCTGAAATCGGACGTTCCGGAACTGAAGGTCGCGGTTGCGCACGGCCAAATGCCGGCAACCGAGCTCGAAGACATCATGAACGCCTTCTACGACGGGCGATACGATGTGCTTCTGTCGACGACGATCGTCGAATCCGGTCTGGACGTCCCAACGGCCAATACGCTGATCGTGCACCGCGCCGATATGTTCGGCCTCGCCCAGCTCTATCAGCTGCGCGGTCGCGTCGGTCGCTCGAAGGTGCGTGCCTTCGCGCTCTTCACACTGCCGGTCAACAAGACGTTGACTGGAACCGCGGAACGCCGCCTGAAGGTGCTTCAGTCGCTCGACACGCTCGGTGCCGGCTTCCAGCTTGCCAGCCACGACCTCGATATCCGCGGTGCCGGCAACCTGCTCGGCGAGGAGCAATCGGGCCATATCAAGGAGGTCGGCTTCGAGCTCTACCAGCAGATGCTGGAGGAGGCGGTCGCCGAGCTCAAGGGTGAGGAAGAAATCCATGATACCGGTTGGTCGCCGCAGATTTCGGTCGGAACCCCGGTCATGATTCCCGAACACTACGTGCCGGACCTGCATCTGCGGCTCGGTCTCTACCGCCGTCTCGGCGAACTCACGGATCTCAAGGAAATCGACGGCTTCGGCGCCGAGATGATCGACCGCTTCGGGCCATTGCCGATCGAGGTCCAGCACCTCTTGAAGATCGTCTACGTCAAGTCTCTGTGCCGTACGGCGAATGTCGAGAAGCTCGATGCCGGACCGAAGGGCGTCGTTGTGCAGTTCCGCAACAAGGAGTTTCCGAACCCCGCGGCACTTGTCGGTTACATCGCCAAGCAGGGCACGCTTGCGAAGATCCGGCCGGACCACAGCATCTTCTTCCAAAGGGAACTGGCGACGCCGGAGAAGCGTCTTTCGGGTGCTGCGATGGTGATGACGCAGCTCGCCGGACTGGCGAAATAGCCGGCGTTAGAAATCGCGCTGACGCTGCCGCCTGTTGCGGCAGCGTCAGGATTGCGGCGGCTCAGTTCGGCTTGCCGCTGGCTTTCATCTCCGCGATTTCGCACAGCGCATTCGTCAACACGTCGACGGATTGCGCTCCCATCACGGCATATTGTCTCTCGATGATGAAGCAGGGCACACCGGTTACGCCCATCTCGCGGGCCATGCCGACCTCTTCCTTGACCGCGTCCTTGTCGGCATCGGAGGCGAGCAACGCCGTGATGACGGGACGATCGAGGCCGGCCTTCTCGGCGATATCGAGCAGCACGGCGTGATCGCCGACATTGCGGCCTTCTTCGAAATTCGCCTTGAACAGCAGGCCGACAACAGCTGACTGCGCTGCCTGGCCGTTGGTTGCGGCCCAGCGGACCAGCCGATGGGCGTCAAGCGTGTTCGGGCTGACTTTCACGGCATCGAAGTCGAAGGCGATGCCGTCGGCGTTTCCGAGTTCGCTCAACATGTCATGCGCGCGATCGACGGCCGCCTGGCCGCCAAGCTTCTCGGCAAGGTGCTTCTTGTGGTCGATGCCTTCCGGCGGCAGGTCGGGATTAAGCTGATAGGGACGCCAGTTGACGGTGACGAGCACGTCCGGGACATTGGCAATCGCCTGATCGAGCCTTGCCTTGCCCAGATAGCACCAGGGGCAGACGACGTCCGAGACGATATCGATGCTGACGGTTTGCATGGTGCGGGTGCCTTTCCTTGTTTGGTATATCGGCGAGATAAGCCGGTTTCATCCGGCTTTCAATGCGTTACCAAAAGGGAACCAACCCCTATTGCGCGCTTTGATCCCACCAGGTCGGAAGTTGGTAGCCATAGAGCGGCAACACATCGGGACGGCCGATATGCTTGCGCCGCGCCACCCACTGTGCGTCCAGGTGATAGAGCGGAACCAGGTAGGAGTTGTTGATCAGCAGCCGGTCGTGCGCGCGCACGGCAGCCGTGAAGTCCTCGGTCGTGCGAGCCTGGAGAATGTTGTTGATCATGCGGTCGACATCCTTGTCGGCGACGCCGGCAAAATTGTCGCTGCCCTGCCGGTCTCTCGCCTGGGACGACCAGCGCCCGGACTGCTCGACGCCGGGTGACAGAGTCGACGGGAACGATTTGATGATCACGTCATAGTCGAAGGATTGGCTGCGCTGCTGATATTGCGAATCGTCGACGGTGCGCACTGACACCTGGATGCCGAGCGGGGCGAGGAAGCGCTGATAGGCGAGCGCAATCTTTTCCTGACCTGCGTTCTGGCTCATGATTTCAAAGGCTAGCGGCGAACCCTTGGCGTCCACCATCTTGCCGTCCTTGATCTGGAAGCCGGCCTCGCGCATCAGCGAGACGGCGACGCGCAGCACATTGCGATCGCGCCCGGAGCCGTCAGTTACCGGCAGCCGATAGGTGCCATCGAGGATGGCCGGGTTGATGCGGTCGCGTGCATCGCCGATGAGGCCGAGTTCACGATCGTCAGCCGGCGCACCGAGGAAGCTCAGCGTCGAGTTCTGCCAGTAGCTCTGGGTGCGTGTATAGGCACCATCGAAGAGGTTCTTGTTGACCCACTCGAAATCAAACACCAGAGCTAGCCCCTGGCGCAGCTTGAGATTGTCGAACATCGGCTTGCGGGTGTTGAACACGATGCCGAGCATGCCGGACGGCGTCTTCGGCTTGAAGGTTTCCTTGACCACATCGCCGGAGCGGACGGCCGGGAAGTCGTAGCCGCGCGCCCACTTGGTAGCACTGCCTTCCGGGTAGATGTCGATTTCGCCCTTCTTGAACGCTTCGAACAGCGAGTTTTCCTGGAGGAAATACTCGACGGAAATTTCGTCGTAATTGTCCTGGCCGACCTTGGACGGCAGGTCCTTCGCCCAATAGTCCGGGTTTCTCTTGTAGACGATGCGCTCACCGGGCTTCACCTCGGCGACACGATAGGGGCCGGAGCCGAGCGGCGGCTTCAAACTCGTCTGATCGAAGGTAGCAACATCGATGGCGTGCTTCGGCAGGACCGGAGAGAGGCTGAGCAATAGCGGAAGTTCGCGGTCGACGTCCTCGGTAAAGGTGAAGCGCACGCCGCGGTCGCCGACCTTCTCCATCTTTGCTACTTTTGTCAGGCGGTTGCTGAAGGGTACACGTCCCTTGTCGCGCAACAGTTCAAAGGTGAAGATGACGTCGTCGGCTGTGACCGGTTGCCCGTCGGCCCAGCGGGCGTTGGGGTTCAGGTTGAACTGGATGAAGGTCCGGTCATCGTCCCATTCAACCGATTCGGCGAGCAGGCCATACATGGTGAAGGCTTCGTCCCGCGAGCGTTGCATCAGCGATTCGTAGACGAGGTTGCCGTATTCCGGGTCCCACATGCCGCGCGCTGTCGTGCGCATGCTTTTCAGAATGA
>NZ_JAEPRP010000030.1:26893-47558 GCF_016652895.1 Ensifer sp. SSB1 | reverse complement strand
CTTATACAACTTTTTTCTTGGAAACAGCAATGACCCACGCGACCGTTTCTGCACTTTCCTGGCGCTCACCGGATGCCGGCGCGCTCACGTCTGCGTGCGTCCAACCCCGTTTCATCCACACGCGACCTCATGTAGCGTCCGAAACGAATCGAGCCATAGGCGCAAGGCCAGATCAGGCGCCGCGCGGCCCAAGAGTTAGAGACCATAGAGAGAAGGCATGTCCATGACGGCGACCGACAACAGAAAAGCCGATTATCCCATCGATGCCATGTTCCTGGAGCGCTGGTCGCCCCGCGCCTTTACCAACGAGGAGATTGACGAAAGCGAACTGCTTTCCTTCTTCGAAGCGGCCCGCTGGGCGCCCTCCGCGAGCAACCGGCAGCCATGGCGCTTCGTCTATGCCCGTCGCGGGACCAAACAATTCCCGGTTTTGCTCGACACTCTTGATGAAGGCAATCAGCGCTGGGCGAGGAACGCGGCAGCACTTCTGATCGTCATTTCAAGGACGCATAACCAGGCGCAGAATGGCGAGATGCGGCATGCCTATACGCACGCCTTCGACACAGGCTCGGCCTGGTACAGCCTTGCCTTGCAGGTTTCGCTTTCCGGCTGGCACGCACATGGCATGGCGGGTATCGACCGCGACAAGGCCATGCACGCCCTGAACGTTCCCGAGCACCACCGCGTCGAAGCCGCCGTTGCGATCGGGCGACTTGCCGATCCCTCGACGCTACCGGACGATCTGCGTGCGCGGGAAATCCCGAGCCAGCGCAAACCGGTCAGCGAGTTCGCTTTCGAGGGCCAGTTCAAGGGCGAGTAACAAAAAATCCCGGTGCCGTGGGGCACCGGGATCTCAACTGGCAATGATCTCCGAAAAGATCAGATGTCGAGGTTGGCGACGCTCAGCGCGTTCTCCTGAATGAAGTCGCGGCGCGGCTCGACCTCGTCGCCCATCAGGCGCGAGAACAGGCCGTCGGCATCGGTGGCGTCGGTGACCCGAACCTGCAACAGCGAGCGAACGTTCGGATCGAGCGTCGTCTCCCAGAGCTGCTCGGCGTTCATTTCACCAAGACCCTTGTAGCGCTGCATCGAGAGACCCTTGCGACCGGCCGCGAAAATCGCGTCGAGAAGCGCACGCGGTCCGCTGATTTCCAGGGTACCGTCGCGCCGGCGCAGGACCGGCGGGGCGGCATAGACTTCCTTGAGCTTCGCGGAAAGCTGATCGATGTAGCGGGCGTCGGACGAACCGATCAACGCCATGTCGAGCACGGCAACTTCCTTGACGCCGCGGACAATGCGCTCGAGGCGGAGACCGCCTTCGGCCGTGACCGTCCCGGTCCAGCCGCGCTCGGTTTCCTCGGCGATGACGTCGAGGCGACGGGCAACCTCAGCGGCGACCGCCTCATAGGCATCGCGCTGGCCGTTGAGCTCGACGTTCAGGGCGCCGGCGATCGCGGCCTGCTCGACGATCGAGCGGTTGTAGCGCGAATGCAGCCCGTTCATCAGATTGCGCAGGCGGAGCGCGTCGTTGATGACTTCCCGCAGATCCTGGCCGGCACGCACTTCGCCCGACTCCAGTTCCAGCGTGGCTTCTTCCAGGCCCATCGTGATCAGGTAGTCTTCCAGCGCCTGCTCGTTCTTCAGGTACTGGGCCGACTTGCCGCGCGTCACCTTGTAGAGCGGCGGCTGGGCGATATAGAGGTGGCCGCGCTCGATCAACTCCGGCATCTGACGGAAGAAGAAGGTGAGCAGCAGGGTGCGAATGTGCGCGCCGTCGACGTCGGCGTCCGTCATGATGATGATCTTGTGGTAGCGCAGCTTGTCGGCGTTGAACTCGTCCTTGCCGATCGAGGTGCCGAGCGCGGTGATCAGCGTACCGATTTCCTGGCTCGACAGCATCTTGTCGAAGCGCGCGCGTTCGACGTTGAGGATCTTGCCGCGTAGCGGCAGGATTGCCTGATTTTCGCGCGAACGGCCTTGCTTGGCGGAGCCACCTGCCGAGTCACCCTCCACCAGGAAGACTTCGGACTTGGCCGGATCGCGTTCGGAGCAGTCGGCAAGCTTGCCGGGCAACGATGAGATGTCGAGCGCACCCTTGCGGCGCGTCAGTTCGCGGGCCTTGCGGGCGGCTTCGCGGGCGGCGGCCGCTTCGACGACCTTGCCGACGAGGATCTTGGCTTCGGTCGGATGTTCCTCGAACCAGGTGCTGAGGGCTTCGTTGACGAGGCTTTCGACAACCGGGCGGACTTCTGAGGATACGAGCTTGTCCTTCGTCTGAGACGAAAACTTCGGGTCCGGAACCTTCACCGAAAGCACGGCCGTCAGGCCTTCGCGGCAGTCTTCGCCCTGAAGCGTGACCTTTTCCCTCTTCGTGATGCCGGACGTATCGGCATAGGACGTAACCTGCCGGGTCAGCGCACCGCGGAAGCCCGCCATATGCGTGCCGCCGTCGCGCTGCGGAATGTTGTTGGTGAAGCAGAGCACGTTTTCATGATAGCTGTCGTTCCACCACATCGCCACTTCGACGGTGATGCCGTCCTTCTCGCCACGGATCGATACCGGCTTGTGCACCAGCGGCTTCTTGGCGCGGTCGAGATAGGCGACGTAGGCCTCCAGGCCGCCCTCATACATCATCTCGTCCTGCCGGATATCCGAATGGCGCTTGTCAGTGAGGATGATATGAACGCCTGAATTCAGGAAAGCGAGTTCGCGCAAGCGGTGCTCTAGCGTGTTGTAGTCGAAGTCGGTCTTGGTGAACGTCTCGCTGCTCGGCAGGAACGTCACCTCGGTACCGGTCGCATCGCCGGCCTCGCCGGTAACGGCGAGAGCGCCGTCAGCAACACCGTGGGTGAAGCTCATCTCGTGAACCTTGCCTGCGCGCCGGATCTTCAGCTTCAGCGAAACCGAAAGCGCATTGACCACCGACACGCCGACGCCGTGCAGACCGCCCGATACCTTGTAGGAGTTCTGGTCGAACTTACCGCCGGCGTGCAGCTGGGTCAT
Source organism: Ensifer sp. SSB1 (assembly GCF_016652895.1). Classification (NCBI taxonomy): domain Bacteria; kingdom Pseudomonadati; phylum Pseudomonadota; class Alphaproteobacteria; order Hyphomicrobiales; family Rhizobiaceae; genus Ensifer; species Ensifer sp. SSB1. Next base: position 44,555 of record NZ_JAEPRP010000030.1, on the reverse strand, counting down.
GATGACCTCGGCCGCCGAGACACCTTCTTCCTTGTGAATGTCCGTGGGGATGCCGCGGCCATTGTCCGTCACCGTTACCGAACCATCCGGATTGAGCGTCACCGTCACGATATCGGCATGGCCGGCCAGCGCCTCGTCGATGGCGTTGTCGACGACCTCGTAGACCATGTGGTGCAGACCCGAACCATCGTCCGTGTCGCCGATATACATGCCCGGCCGCTTCCGCACGGCATCCAGGCCCTTCAGCACCTTGATGGAATCGGCACCATATTCGGCGCTGGCGCCGGCTTCGGTCTCAGGAATATCGGTCATTCAGCTACGGGTCTTTCCAGGTTCTTCGGACGTGGTGATTCGTTGCGAATCACGTCTCGGACGCCTCGTGGACTATAGAAAATTTGTCCAGGGTTCCAAATCCCGGACCGCCGGGCAGCGGCCGGAAACAAGCTTTCATCCCCTGTCATTATCAGGAAATGTGGCTTTTTCCAAAACATCTTCCAGCTTGCGGATCGTCTCCGGCGACAAAGCGCGAATTTGCTCGCTGAGCCGGTTGGCAAAGGCCGTGTGCTCCGGCGTCAGGCCCGAGGTATCCAGCACGACTTTCGGGGCGGAAACGTTGGCGATGCGGAACAATTCCTCCGCCTCGTCCCAGATCACGTTGAAATAGCCCGCCACCCGCTGGAGAAAATCAAAACTCGGCGCCCCGCGCTTTCCATGTTCGAGGGCCGAGAGATAGGCGGCGGAGACGTTGATCGCTGCCGCCATCTGTTTCTGCGACACGCCTTTCCTGCGCCTGAGTTCGCGCAGTGCCTCGCCGAAGGGCGTCATATCGCGCCGCCTCGAGCACGAGCAAGGCGAACATAGAGGGCGCCCTCGCCGCCGTGGTTGCGGGCGGCCTGCTCATACGACGAGATCAGCGGGCGGAACTCGGGAAGTGAGAACCAGAGTGGCACCGCCCGTTTCAACGCACCGTCGCTGCCGAAAGACGTGCCCTTGCCGGTGATCACAAGGACATGGCGCAGCCCACGTTCATGTGCCCTCAACAGAAACTGAAGGAGCAGGCCGTGCGCTTCGCTCTGGATCATGCCGTGCAGGTCGATCCGCGCTTCGAGGGTCAGGCGCCCTTTGGCAAGCTTGCGCTTGACCGGCTTCTCAAGCGGGTGATGCACTTTGTCGCCAGACTTCTTCGTCAGCGCGATACCCGGCTGCTCAACGGCACCGGTCTGTGGTTGCTGCTGTTTGGCCTTCAGCTCTTCCTGCGGCTTTGCCTGCTCGTCCTCGGCAAGCATGTCCATCAGGTCGTCGAGGCGACCCGGCATCGGCCTCGCCGAACGGGCAACCTTGCCCCAGAGAATGCGATCCTCCGCTGAAAGCTTCTTTTCCTTAGGCATTGCCGTATCGTGCCGCGGCCGCCTTGGGAACGAAAACATAAAAATCGGCAGTGTTACGGACCGCTCCTGCCCGTTCGCCCGCCTCAAAACCGGAACCGGTGAAGATATCGCCGCGTGCCGGGCCAACGATCGCCGAACCGGTATCAAGCGCCAGCATCAGGCGCCGGAAGGGTTTGCCGTCGTCCAGGCGCGTCAGGCTGTCGCTGGCGATGTAAAACGGCACACCGAACGTGTGGATCATGCGATCCACCGCCAGGGAGCGTCCCGGCTCGAGCGCGACCTTGGCGGCGGCGATCGGACCCAGGTGCTCGTCTTCGACCGCGGCTTCGCGGAAGAAGATGAACGACCTGTTGTGCCAGAGGACCTCATCGACCTCGTCCGGATGCGCCTCAAGCCAGTCGCGAATGCTCATCATAGAGACAGTCGCGGCATCGATCTTGCCGCGCTCGATCAAGAGCTTGCCGACAGCGGAGAAGTAGTGGCCGGTCTTGGCGGCATAGGTAACACGGCGACGCGAACCATCCGGGTATCGGAGGCGCGCCGCGCCCTGCACATGAACGAAGAAAACTTCGACCTTGGACTTCGCATAGGCGATCTCCAGGCCGCGGCCGGCAAGATAACCCTGCTCGATTGCTTTCCTGTCCGGATACTCGCCGATCCGACCATCCTCGGAAAGACCGAAGGCGAAATAGGGATCCATGCCGTCGGGCCGGTTCGTATCGTCGATATCGATCAGATCCGCAGGGCGGCGGTAGAGCGGGTACCGATAGGTCTCGTCCGCCTCCGCACGAACGTCGATTTCCGGTTCGTAGAAGGCGGTAACAAAGCCGGAACCGGCTTCCGGCCCGATCCGGAACGGTACGAAGTGCTTCTCGAAGAAAGTCCTTGCACCCTCGGCTGAATCGGTCTCCACCGATGAAGCCGAAAAGGCCGGGGTCAGATCATCGACCGAGATGCCAAGCGAACCCGTGCGATAGGGCTTGGCTGTCGAGACGTGCTTCTGACAGCGACGCATCGCCTCGATCACCTTGGTCGGGTCGTCGTCCCGCCAGCCCGGGAGATCGTCGAAACTGACGGGTTCAAGTCGAAAGGACATCGTCGCCACGTCCGCTCAGTTTTCGGATTCGGTGGCGATCAGCTTCCAGTTCGGATCGCGTGAGCGGATGTCGCGCGCGAATGTCCAGAGATCGTTGACCTCGGCAACCGACTCGGCATCGCCGTCGATCAGGCCGCCCTGCTTGTCGTAGGTCGCCGAAATCAGCTGGCTGACGATACGGACCGTGATGTTCTCTTCACTGTCCTTCACTTCAGCGTGAATGATGTCGGCCTTGTCGATGCCGACGAAGGTGGACTTGACGACTTCGCCCTTGCGCTCGCGATCGGTAATCGCCGCATCGAAACCTTCATAGACCTCGCGGGACAACAGGTTTTTCAACGTCTTACGGTCGCCATCCGCAAATGCCATGACAATCATCTCGTAAGCCATCTTGGCGCCGTTGACGAACTCCTTGGGGTCGAAGCTCGGATCAGCGTCGCTCAACGCCCGAAGTTGAGTGTTGAGCGTCGTGCCCGCCTTGGCAAAGGCATCGACCGATTCGTAACGGCCCGCATCTTCGTCCGCGTTGTCGCGTCGCGGCAACTGCACGACCTTGCCCTTGTCACCGTTTTCCGGCCCCTGGCTCATGTCTCGCGATGAATATGGATCGAACGGCGGCCGTTCGCTCCCCGTCCGGCGGCCCAAGACGCTGCGCAGTTGCAGGAAAATGACCACCGCGGCGATCAGGAAAAAAAACGTGATGAAGTCGAAAGAGCCCATTTCCACCCGGAACCGCTGTTAGAATTTCTCGTGGCTATTCCATATAGTCCGCAAGAATAGATCATTCAAATGGCGATGTCGCACCCTTAGAACGGGATGTGACACCAAGTTTCATATTCGGGCAGCATTGATGCGTTCATTTCTTATCCCTCTTATCATCTTCGGGCTTCCGCTCGCCGAGATCGCCGGCTTTGTCGTGGTCGGTCGCGAGATCGGCCTTTTGATGACACTGCTTCTGGTGCTGCTCAGCGCATTTGTGGGTGTGATCTTGCTGAGAGTCCAGGGATTTACTGTCATCCGCAGGATGCAGGATGCCACCCGCACCGGCAGTGACCCGGGTCGAGAGGTGATTGGCGGTGCCTTGTTGTTCGTCGCCGCGATCCTGCTCGTCGTACCGGGTTTCGTCAGCGACGTGATCGGCCTCCTCCTGTTCCTGCCCTTTGTCCGCAACGCCGTTGCCGCCTTTCTGCGCAAGAAGATGACGATCGTGACCGCGGCCTCCGGGACAAGCTGGCACCAGCAAAACGACCCGCGCGAGCCACGCCCCTCGCCGCGCGTCATCGATCTCGACGAAGGCGAATTTTCGCGCACGGACGAGGAGGATCCGCCGCAATCAGGCAATCGCCACCGGCCCTAGCGAAGAGCATTGTTGGAAACAATGCTTATAGGGCACTCTGTCGCCCATATTCCGGAGCATATTCCCGGCTTCGCGGTTTGGAGCAAAGGCAGCGTATCCGGCTGCAAGCGCTGGGTCCGCAGGGTTGTAAGCCCTAGGCCGAAATGCTAGATGGCCTCACCTATTTTTGTCGAGGAACCCTTATGACGACTGATACCGCATCCAACGGCAACGGCAGCGCGCAGCAGAGCCCGACGCTGAACATCCTCGCCCAGTATATCAAGGATCTTTCCTTCGAAAACCCGGGCGCTCCGCGTTCGCTGCAGGCCCGTGACAAGGCGCCGTCGATCAATATCAACGTCAACGTCAACGCCAACCCGCTCGCAGAGAACGATTTCGACGTGGTTCTCTCGCTGAATGCCGAGGCCAAGGACGGCGACCGCGTTCTCTTCAACGTCGAACTCGCCTATGGCGGCGTCTTCCGCGTTGCAGGCTTCCCGCAGGAGCACATGCTGCCGCTGCTCTTCATCGAGTGCCCGCGTCTGCTGTTCCCGTTCGCGCGTCAGATCGTTGCCGACGCGACCCGCAACGGTGGCTTCCCGCCGCTGATGATCGACCCGATCGACTTCGCGCAGATGTTCGCGCAGCGCATGGCCGAAGAAAAGGTCCGTGCCCAGGTTTCCAATTCGAACGAAACCGCGAACTGATCTGAAATTCAGAACGCTGAGATAAAAAAGCCCGACTCGCGCCGGGCTTTTTTCATGCCTGCTTATTCCTGGGGTTCGTATTTCGCCCAGATCGCCTTGCCGCCGATCTTCGCAATCAGCGCAGCGTGCGCCGCAAGATCGTCCTCCGAGAGCCGGTTCGGCAGCGGACGCGGGCGCTGGCCGATGACGATCGGCGCATCGTCGAGCTCGATCGACTGTCCCGCCGACTTCGTCGAGACAAGACCGAGTGCCGCCTGGCGACCGCCGATCATCTCGATATAGACTTCGGCGAGCAGTTCGGAGTCGAGAAGAGCGCCGTGTTTCGCGCGGTGCGAATTGTCGATACCGTAACGACGGCAAAGCGCGTCGAGCGAGTTCGGTCCCATCGGGTGCTTGCGTCGGGCGAGCGCCAGGGTGTCCGTCACACGATCGATTGCAATCGGCGGCAATCCCAGACGCGCGAACTCGGCGTTGATGAAGCCCATGTCGAAGGTGGCGTTGTGTGCGACCCACCGGGCATCACCGAAGAATTCGAGGATCTCATCGACGACATCGGCGAAAGGCGGCTTGTCCTTCAGGAAGTCATCGGTAATCCCGTGGATCGCGAGTGCGTCCGGGTGAACCTTGCGGCTGCCGGGATTGACGAAGATGTGCAGCGTGCGGCCGGTCGGAAACTGGTTCTCGAGTTCGACACCGCCGATTTCGATCACTCGGTCCTCACGATTGTCGAGGCCGGTCGTTTCCGTATCGAAGATGATCTCACGCATCCGCGTCTCCGTTGCTGGCTACGAGTTGGTCGACGACGGCCTTCACTTGGCTGCGAGTGACGTCGAAACTGTCGCTGGTATCGATGATGTAGTCGGCGCGTTTACGCTTTTCGCTGTCGGGCACCTGCCGCGCAAGGATCATCGCGAGTTTTTCCTCGGTCATTCCAGGGCGCTTCAGTGCCCTTTCCCGCTGGAGATCGGCCGAACAGGTCACCACGACGACGCGATCGACCCGCTTTTCCGCGCCCGTTTCGAACAGCAGCGGAATGTCCAAGACGACAAAAGGCTCACCGGCGGCCGCGTTCTTCGCCAGAAACTCCTGCTCGCTCTTGCGCACGAGCGGATGAACGATCGCCTCCAGTTCGCGCAACCGACGCGGCGCTCCCATGAGCTGGCGCGACAGTTCGGCCCGGTCGACCTCGCCGTCTTTCGTCGTTCCGGGAAAGGCCGCCTCGACCGGCGCCACCGCCTCGCCGCGATAAAGTTCATGCACGACCTCGTCGGCATCGTTCACCGGAACGCCGAAGTCGCGGAACATCTGGGCCGCCGTCGATTTGCCCATGGCGATCGAACCTGTGAGCCCGAGGATAATCATCAGTGTCTGTCCATGTCATCGATGATGAGTTGTCGAAGCGTGGCGTCGACCGTCGGACGACAGCCGAACCAGAGTTCAAAGCCGGGCACAGCCTGGTGGAGAAGCATGCCCAAACCGTCGACGATCGCAAAACCTTGCGCCTCCGCCTGAGCGAGGATCGGCGTCTTCAGGGGAACATAGACAATGTCGGTGACGACGGCGCCGGGTGCCATGACGCCGAAATCGATCGCCGGCGCTTCACTGCCATCCATGCCGAGCGAGGTGGTATTGATGAACAGGCCTGCGCCGGTCATGACCTCTTCCAGCGCGGCCAGCGGATGCGCTTCAACCGACGGTCCGAAACGGTCGGCGAGTTCCCTCGCCCGCTCGACCGTCCGATTGACGACATGGATCGTATTGATGCCACGGTCACGGACGGCCTGGATAATGGCACGGCTGGCACCGCCGGCGCCGAGGACCACCGCAGTCGACGTCTTGTCCCAGCCGGTCGCCCGCTCATCGAGATTGGCAACGAAGCCGCGGCCATCGGTGTTGGTGGCATGCACCTCGCCATCCCTAACCCACAGAGTGTTGGCGGCGCCGAGCTCCTGGCTCAGTTCATCCGGCCGATCCGCCAGGCGACAGGCAAGCTCCTTGTGGGGGATGGTGACGTTGCCGCCGCTAAAGCCGGATGTTCCGTCCTTGAGGCTGGCAATGAAGGCTGCGAATTCTTCCGGCTTGACCTCATGCGCACGGTAGCTGCCGGGCAGACCCAGCTGTTTCAGCCAGTGGCCATGGATAAGTGGCGACCGGGAATGCTTGATCGGATAGCCCGTGACGAAGGCGTGGTTAACAAATGTTTCACGTGAATCACGCATCGATCGTTCCCAGTTCACGAAGTTTGGCGAGCAACGGCAGCATCGGAAGACCGAGGATGGTGAAGTAGTCGCCCTCGATCTTATCGAAGAGCTGAATCCCCTCGCCTTCCAACTGATAGGCGCCGACGCTCGAAAGCGCCTTTTCGCCGACACGCTGCAAGTGACGCTCGATGAAGTCGGCCGTCAGCGGCCGCACGGTCATGTGAGCCGAAGAGACGTGCCGCCAGACGACCTCTTCGCCGCGCATAAGCACAATGGCGCTGTTGAGGCGATGGGTCTTGCCGGACAGCGACAGCAGATGCCGGGCCGCTTCCGCCATATCCTTCGGCTTGTGATAAACCCGTGCCTCCAAAGACATGGTCTGGTCCGAGCCGATCACCAGCGCATCACCGAAATGCCTGACCACATCGCGCGCCTTTGCTTCTGCAAGTGCCAGCGCGACGGCTTCGGGTGCGGCTCCAGCGTCTTCGAGTGGCTTTTCCAGCGCACGTTCGTCGATTCTGGCTGCCTTCGCCTCAAAAACGAGGCCAGCATTTTCCAGGAGCGCGCGGCGAAACGGGCTTGCCGAGGCCAGGACGAGCGAAGGTAACATCAAGCAGGTTCCCGTATTGTTCGATTCGGGTCTATCACGTGACCTGGGGTCGGCTCGACCCAAATCGTCACCGTGATCCATTCTTTTAAGTAAGAGCGGGATGGCGGGGCGGAAAACCGCAGGCACATTTCGTTATCCGGCTCTAGCGCAGACGCGGACGCAGGGCAACGATTGCCGCCGCGGTCTCCTCGATCGAACGGCGGGTGACGTCGATGACCGGCCAATTGTTACGGGCGCAGAGCGAGCGGGCATATTTCAGCTCCTCGGTAATCGAGGCCTTGTCCGTATACTGATCGCCGTGGAACCCTTGCGTCGTTCCGAGCACCCGGTGCTGACGCACCTGCGAGATGCGATCGGCCGTGGCAATCAGACCGACGACGAGCGGCTTCGTCGCCTCCATCAATCTTTCGGGCAACGGCACGCCCGGGACAATCGGGATATTGGCCGTCTTGATGCCGCGGTTGGCGAGATAGATGCTGGTCGGCGTTTTCGATGTGCGGCTGATGCCGACGAGAACGACATCCGCCTCGTCGAAGTCGGCGGGCAACTGGCCGTCGTCATGGTCCATAGTAAAGTTGAGCGCGTCGATGCGGGCAAAATACTCCGCATCCATCACATGCTGGGCGCCGGAGCGACGTCGCGACGGTGAGCCGAGATAGGACTGGAAGAGGTCGATGATCGGATCGAGCACCGAGACGCAAGGGACACCCATCTCGCGGCAACGCTGATCGATGACATCGGCGAGATCCCGGTCGACAATCGTATAGAGCACGATGCCCGGCGCGCCATCGATCGCATCGAGAACCTGCAGCAACTGTTTGCGGTTGCGGATCAGCGGATAGACATGTTCGAGCGCATGCGAACTCTGAAACTGAGCGGCCGCTGCACGCCCCGCAGCGATCAGAGTCTCGCCGGTCGAGTCCGAAATCAGGTGAAGGTGGAAGTAGTTTTTCTTGTTCTCCACGCAATTCTCCTGCTGCTGTTGATAAGCCGGGATAAGAACAGCTAACGACGCGGCCCCGATCCAGGCAAGGGGAAAACTGCCGACTTATTCACAATTGACGCAGCCGCGGAAAGCGCTCCGCGGCAAATGTGGAAAAGACTCGCGGCGATGACAAAGTGTCACGCGTATCAACCGCTTGTCCACAAGCCTGGCCAAAAGTGGGATTTCGCTAATCGACTGAATCGAAAGGCGTTTATTCGCCTCTGCGCACTGTTTTTCCAAACTGGCCAATCGTTCTCCCACCGCGCCTGATCCCAAACAGTGGTCGTGGACAACTCGCTGGGATGTTTTAATCCTTGATACCCACCGACTCTAAGAAATAGAAACCTTCTAAATATCTTTGATTTTATATTGGGAGAGTGATCCGTGACCGAAACGCGCAGAAAGGTTCTGGAGGTTTTGGCAGGGAAAACGGTGTCGCCTCCTCCGATCTGGCTCATGCGCCAGGCGGGCCGTTATTTGCCGGAGTACAGGGCAACACGCGCTGAAGCCGGAAGCTTCCTCGATCTCTGCTACACGCCCGACCTCGCAGTCGAGGTCACGTTGCAACCGATCCGTCGCTACGCTTTCGATGCCGCCATTCTCTTCTCCGACATCCTGGTCATTCCCGATGCCCTGAAACGCAATGTGCGCTTCGAAGAAGGTCATGGACCACGAATGGATCCGATCGATGTCGACGGTATCCTGCACCTGAAGCCGGAGGGCATCGCTGAGCACCTCCAGCCTGTCTTCGAGACGGTTTCGCGGCTGCGGACCGAACTCCCCGCGGAAACGACGCTGCTCGGCTTCTGTGGCGCTCCCTGGACGGTTGCGACCTATATGATCGCCGGACACGGGACGCCGGACCAGGCCCCTGCCCGGCTCTTCGCCTACCGCAACCCCGAAGTCTTCGATCAGCTGCTGTCATTCCTGGCGGATGTCTCGGCAGACTATCTCGTGCGGCAGATCGATGCCGGCGCCGACGCTGTCCAGATCTTCGATTCCTGGGCGGGCGTTCTCGGTGAGGAAGAATTCGCCCGTTACGCAGTCAAGCCGGTTCAGCGCATGATTGCTTCTGTCCGAGCACAGCGGCCGCACGCAAAGATCATCGCATTTGCAAAAGGCGCAGGGCAGCTTTTGAAGACCTACCGCCAGGCAACAGGTGCCGACGCCATCGGTCTCGACTGGACCGTGCCGCTGTCCTTCGCCAAGGATCTACAGAAGGAGGGAACCATCCAGGGCAATCTCGATCCGATGCGGGTCGTTGCCGGTGGCAGAGCGCTTGAAGACGGTATCGACCGTATTCTCGACGCGCTCGGCCATGGGCCGCTGATCTTCAATCTCGGCCACGGCATCACGCCGCAGGCGGATCCGGAACACGTGTCGGCGTTGGTCGCACGGGTTCGCGGAGCGCGATAATGGCGGAGAAGCAGACCGATCAGGCCCCTGGCAACAGGGCGCGGCTCAGGGCGGCGATTGCGCTCGGCGGTTTCGCGGCGCTTCTTGTCGGTCTTTTCGTCTGGCGGCCGGATGATCTCTATCTCTGGATCAAGGCGCTGCATGTCATCGCGGTGATGTCGTGGATGGCGGCGCTTCTCTACATGCCGCGCCTCTTCATCTACCACACCGACGCCGAGCCGGGTTCTGCACAGTCGGAAACCTTCAAGATGATGGAGATGCGGCTCCTGAAGGTCATCATGAACCCGGCAATGATGATTTCATGGGTGCTCGGGCTTTATCTCGCCTGGAGCGTCTATGGCTTCCAGGGTGGTTGGCTGCACGCCAAGCTTCTGTTCGTGGTGTTGCTGACAGCCGTCCACATGCGCTTCAGCCGCGCTGTCCGTGAATTCCAGCGAGACGAAAACAAGCACGATGCGCGCTACTGGCGACTGATGAACGAGGCTCCGACGCTGCTGATGATTCTCATCGTGATCATGGTGGTGGTGAAGCCGTTCTGAATTTAATCGATTCGTGATTTGCAATAGTCGTTTCTAATTTGCGACAGCCCCTTGCGGGGTTTCACGTGAATCGCTATTTTCCACCATCTCCTCTTCATGGCTTGTGACAAAGACAAGAGCCTGCCTTTCCAGCCGCAGCTCCCCAACGAATACTCGCCATCTCTCCACTACCCATACCAAACATGGATCCTTCATGGCTGAAATGAAGCTACAAGAACTCAAGAACAAGACGCCGACCGATCTGCTCGCCTTTGCCGAGGAGCTCGAGGTGGAGAACGCCAGCACGATGCGCAAGCAGGAGCTGATGTTCGCGATCCTCAAGATGCTCGCGGCACAGGATATCGAAATCATCGGCGAAGGCGTCGTTGAAGTGCTGCAGGATGGGTTCGGCTTTCTCCGGTCGGCGAACGCAAACTACCTTCCCGGTCCCGACGACATCTACATCTCGCCTTCCCAGATCCGCCGCTTCTCTCTGAAGACTGGCGACACGGTCGAGGGCCCGATACGCGGACCGAAGGAAGGCGAGCGCTACTTCGCTCTGCTCAAGGTCAACACCATCAATTTCGACGATCCGGAAAAGATCCGTCACAAGGTTCACTTCGACAACCTGACGCCGCTCTATCCGAACGAGCGCTTCAAGATGGAACTCGAGGTTCCCACCTCGAAGGATCTCTCGGCCCGGGTCATCGACCTGGTGGCGCCGCTCGGCAAGGGCCAGCGTGGCCTGATCGTCGCACCGCCGCGCACCGGTAAGACCGTTCTCCTGCAGAACATCGCGCATTCGATCACTGCCAATCATCCGGAATGCTATCTGATCGTTCTTCTGATCGACGAACGTCCGGAAGAAGTGACGGACATGCAGCGCTCGGTGAAGGGTGAAGTCGTTTCCTCGACCTTCGACGAACCGGCGACGCGCCACGTCCAGGTTGCTGAAATGGTCATCGAAAAGGCCAAGCGCCTGGTCGAACATGGCCGCGATGTCGTCATTCTGCTCGACTCGATCACCCGTCTCGGCCGCGCCTACAACACGGTTGTTCCGTCATCCGGCAAGGTTCTGACCGGTGGTGTCGACGCCAACGCCCTGCAGCGCCCGAAGCGCTTCTTCGGTGCGGCCCGTAACATCGAAGAAGGTGGCTCGCTCACGATCATTGCGACAGCGCTGATTGATACTGGCAGCCGCATGGACGAAGTCATCTTCGAAGAGTTCAAGGGTACCGGTAACTCAGAAATCGTGCTGGACCGCAAGGTCGCCGACAAGCGCATCTTCCCGGCTATGGACATCCTCAAATCCGGTACGCGTAAGGAAGACCTCCTGGTGCCGCGCCAGGATCTGCAGAAGATCTTCGTTCTGCGCCGTATTCTGGCACCGATGGGTACGACCGACGCGATCGAGTTCCTCATCGACAAGCTGAAGCAGACGAAGAACAATGGCGATTTCTTCGACTCGATGAATACCTAAGGCGCGTTCCATATCGACGCCAAAAACCGGCCGACGCATCATCGGCCGGTTTTTCTTTTCCGGAAGGTTAGCCGGATTCAACGCCAGCATCGATTCGGGCTCGCAACGAACATCGGAATTCTCTGCCTGTGAGCCTGCATCGCGCGCGCTGATTCACGTGAAACACGCCGTTGATCATTGGAGCGCAGGTTGCGGCAGGACCTTGATATTTCAATGCCGTTTCGGCATAAGCACTCCGGTCCTTCGAGATACGGCGTTGTCTTCGCGTAAGTATCCTCCGCGAAGCAAAACGATTCGGGTCAGGAACTAAGACAATCCCAAATATGCCGACCGCGCGGCGCCTAGCCGCTCCGCGGTCTTTTCAGGTAGACCAATGACAGCGATGCACACCATATATGCGCTTTCCAGCGGTGCCCTGCCCGCTGGAGTGGCTGTCGTGCGCATCAGTGGGCAGCAGACCGCGACGGTGCTGGAAGCGCTGTGCGGTGAGGTCCCCTCACCGCGGACGGCGACACTGAAATCGATTCGGTCACGCAACGGTCTTGTGATCGATAGTGGCCTCGTTCTCTATTTTCGTGGACCTGCCTCCTTCACGGGCGAGGACTGCGCTGAGTTTCAGATCCATGGCGGCCGCGCAGCGGTCAACTCTTTGCTTGAGGAACTTTCCAGTTACGAAGGCTTGCGCCATGCGGAGGCGGGAGAGTTTTCACGACGCGCCTTCCAGAATGGCAAGCTGGATCTTGTGGAAGTCGAGGGGCTTGCCGATCTGATCGTGGCCGAAACCGAGATGCAGCGTCGCCTCGCGATCGAACATTCCGGCGGGGGCCAATCGAAAGTTTATGCCGGCTGGGCGAAGCGTCTGACCCATGCGCGAGCGATGATCGAAGCCGAGCTCGACTTCGCCGATGAGGACGATGTGCCGGGTTCGGTAAGCGAACGCATCTGGCGCGACATGTCCACGCTCGCACAGGAAATCGCCGCTCATATCGCGGATGCTCCGATCGCCGAGATTATTCGGGATGGATTGAAGATCGTTATTGCCGGCGCGCCGAATGCCGGCAAGTCGAGCTTGCTCAATGCACTGGCACAGAGGGATATCGCGATCGTTACCGAAGTCGCCGGAACGACTCGTGATGTTCTCTCGGTTGATCTTTCATTAGCCGGATTCTCAGTCAAACTCTTTGACACTGCCGGATTGCGGGAAACCGAGGAGCGGGTGGAGCAAGAGGGTATCCGTCGCGCGCGAGAAGTTATCGAACGAGCGGATCTGATCCTTCTCCTGTCTGAGACAGCACGCGGATTTGGATCTCTCTCCGATATCAGCAATGACGGTGCGCCCGTCTTGCGGGTCGCGACGAAGATCGATCGCTCTGATCGGCATTGGGCTACCGGTGAAGCGGATGTCTTGATCTCGACGAGAACGGGTGAAGGCATGGACCGCCTCTTGGATGCGATCGCGGGCCACCTCCCCGACCTCAGCGGGCGCACGTCGCTCGCCTTGCCCTCGCGCCGACGTCACGTTGATAGCCTGCGCCAGGCACTCCGCTCCATCGAAGAAAGCTTGGCCGGGGAAAATCAAGGTCTCGATATCCGTGCTGAGGAGCTTCGTCTCGCCGGTGACGCAATTGGACGCATTACCGGACGGGTGGATGTCGAGAACCTATTGGATGTGATATTTTCCGAATTCTGTATCGGAAAATAGTCTGTGGAAACAACGATACAACGTTTGCGAGTCCTTCGTTGTGTTTCACGTGAAACGATTCGTGCCGGTGCGAAGCAGTGCTGGCTTGGAGATATGAAGCAATGATCCAGTTTGACGTCATCGTCATTGGCGGCGGCCACGCCGGTTGCGAAGCGGCCGCCGCCGCCGCGCGGCTCGGGGCCAACACAGCACTGATCACCCACAAGGCGTCGACCATCGGCGTCATGTCCTGCAATCCAGCGATTGGTGGCTTGGGCAAGGGCCATCTTGTGCGCGAGATCGACGCGATGGATGGCTTGATGGGCCGTGTGGCGGACGCCGGCGGCATTCAGTTTCGACTCCTTAACCGACGCAAGGGACCGGCTGTTCGCGGGCCGCGCACCCAAGCCGACCGGCGGCTCTACCGCGAAGCAATGCAGCGCGAGATCAGCGCCATCGCCAACTTGACGGTTGTCGAGGGCGATGCGTTTGACCTAATTGAGGCGGACGGCAAGATAGGCGGCGTAGTCATGAAGGACGGACGTTCGTTTGCATCGACGTCGGTGGTCTTGACGACTGGCACCTTCCTGAAGGGGCTGATCCACATTGGCGACCAGAAGATCCCCGCCGGCCGCGTTGGAGAAGAGCCATCTATTGGCCTTTCGGGTACATTGCTTCGCTACGGTTTGAAGCTCGGGCGATTGAAGACCGGCACACCGGCGCGCCTGAATGGAGGTACGATCGACTGGGACAAGGTCGGGCGGCAAGGTCCGGATGAAGACCCGGTGCCGTTCTCGTTCATGACGGAACGTATTCTGAATCGTCAGATTGATTGCGGCGTGACTCGTACGATTGACGCGACACACAAGATCATCGCCGACAACATCGGTAAGTCAGCGATGTACTCGGGACAGATCGAAGGGGTCGGTCCGCGCTACTGCCCATCGATCGAAGACAAGATTGTGCGCTTCGGCGAACGCGACGGCCATCAGATTTTCCTGGAGCCGGAAGGTCTCGACGATGACACCATCTATCCGAACGGGATCTCGACATCACTGCCGGCCGATATCCAGGAAGCGTTCATTCGCACGATTCCTGGCCTGGAAAACGTGACGATCCTGCAGCCCGGCTATGCGATCGAGTATGACCACGTGGACCCGCGCGAGTTAAATGCGACTTTGGCGGTGCGCAAAATGCCGGGTCTGTTCCTGGCAGGTCAGATCAACGGGACGACGGGTTACGAAGAAGCCGGTGCGCAGGGACTGGTGGCGGGTTTGAACGCGGCGCTACAAGCAATCGGTCGACCGGAGGTGATTTTCAGCCGCACCAACTCCTATATCGGCGTCATGATCGACGACCTGACGTCGCGCGGCATTACCGAGCCTTACCGCATGTTCACGTCTCGGGCCGAGTACCGTTTGTCGCTCCGCGCCGACAATGCCGATGCGCGGCTGACACCTTTGGCGATGGAGCTTGGCTGCATCTCCGACGCCCGCCGTGAGCGATTCCTAGAATGGCGCACTCAATTCGATGATGGACGGCAGTTGTTGAAGAGCCTTTCGATAACGCCCGCCGAGGGCAACCGCCACGGATTGAAGCTGAATCAGGATGGCCAGCGCCGCACCGCCTTTGAGCTTCTCTCCTATCCGGATCAGTCGATCTCTGCCCTGTTGCCGATCTGGTCGGAGTTGTCGGCGATCGGTCCGCGGGTTGTTGAGGCGCTGGAAATCGACGCGGCCTATGCGGTCTATTTGGATCGGCAGGCTGCCGATATTGCCGGCATTCGTCGTGAAGAGAACCTGATCATTCCGGATGGCTTTGACTTTGACAAACTGTCCGGATTGTCCAATGAGTTGAAGCAGAAGCTGAAGCAACACGCGCCGCGAAATCTATCGCAGGTGATGAAGGTGGATGGCATGACGCCTGCCGCCGCGTCGTTGATTCTTGCCTGGTTGAAGCGTCAGCCCGGAACCGTAGAACGCGAAGAGAGGGCAAGTGCACAATGAAGACGAGTCCAGTCGATGTGTTGAACGGACTGCGTGTTTCACGTGAAACGAATGAACGATTGGAGCACTTCGCTCGGCTTTTTCAGAAATGGGCGAAGTCGATCAATCTCGTCGCGCCTTCCACGATTGAAGACCTCTGGCGCCGCCATATCGTCGATAGCTTGCAGCTCGTACAATTGTCGCCCGGGCCCAAGACATGGGTTGACCTGGGCAGTGGCGGCGGTTTCCCGGGCATCATTACCGCGATCTATCTCTCGGAGTTCGCTGACGGCTGGGTGCATCTCGTCGAAAGTAACAACAAGAAGGCCGCATTTCTGCGTGTGGCCCTGGCTGAAACAGGTGCGCGCGGCTCCGTTCATCCGATTCGAATCGAGGAAGCCGGTAAAGTGATCCTAGGCGCCGACGCCGTTTCCGCGCGTGCACTCGCGGATTTGACGTTACTACTCGACTATTCCGCTCCATGGATGCTGTCTGAGGAGCGCAAAGCCGTCGCCTACTTCCATAAAGGGCGGGATTACCAGCGCGAAATCGACAAAGCCATTGGCCGCTACCAGTTCGATCTGGTAAAACATCCAAGCGTCGTCGAGCCCGACTCTGTCGTGCTCGAGATCGCAAATCTGTCACGCAAGGTTCAGTGATCGGCGAGCGGAAACATGTTTGGCGCTAGAAATCGGATTATCACAATCGCAAATCAGAAGGGCGGAGTCGGCAAAACGACGACCGCCATCAATCTGGCAACGGCTTTGGCGGCGATCGGCGAGCGCGTTCTCATCGTTGATCTTGATCCGCAGGGCAATGCCAGCACGGGCTTGGGCATTCAGCGGCGCGATCGGAATCTCTCTTCCTACGAACTGATGATGGGTTCTCATGGGATTGGCGAGATCGTGCAGCAAACTGCCGTGCCGAATCTCTCGATCGTGCCATCGACGATGGACCTTCTTGGCGTCGAAATGGAGATCTCGCAGGAAGCCGACAGGGTCTTCCGTTTGCGCAAGGCGTTGGTAAGCCCGGCGGCCATGGAATATTCCTACGTTCTGGTCGACTGCCCACCATCGTTCAATCTGTTGACGATGAATGCCATGGCGGCGGCACATTCGGTGCTGGTGCCGTTGCAGTGCGAGTTCTTCGCGCTGGAGGGTCTGAGCCAGCTGCTGGAGACCGTAGATCAGGTTCGCCGATCGGTGAACCCGGCGCTGGACATACAGGGCATCGTACTGACGATGTTCGACTCGCGCAACAATCTCGCCCAGCAAGTCGTCAGCGACGTACGGACCCATCTTGGCGACAAGGTCTATCACACGCTTATTCCGCGCAATGTTCGGGTTTCCGAAGCGCCGTCCTACGGCAAGCCTGCGATCCTCTATGATCTGAAGTGCGCTGGAAGCCAGGCCTATCTGCAATTGGCATCGGAAGTGATTCAGCGCGAGCGCCAGCGCAAGGCGGCATAATCATTTCGGTAGCGTAATTTAACTCGGGTGACGATATGAACGACGATAGCTCGAAGAGACGGCTTGGTCGCGGACTGGCCGCGTTGATCGGCGAGATGGACCAACCGTTGCAGGCGGGCGCTTCGGCCCCTACCCCGGTCAATCCGGATCGGCGCGTACCCATTGAGTTCGTGTCGCGCAACCCGCGCAACCCGCGCCGGCAATTCGACGAAGCCGAGCTTCAAGATCTCGCCAATTCGATCCGCCAGCACGGCATTGTCCAGCCCGTTGTCGCTCGTACCATCGGCGTCGATCGATACGAGATCATCGCTGGCGAACGCCGCTGGCGGGCAGCACAATTAGCCGGATTCACCGAAATTCCGGTTATCATCCGTGACGTCGATGATCGTACGGCGCTTGAGATCGCGATCGTCGAAAACGTTCAACGCTCCGATCTCAACCCGCTCGACGAGGCTCTCGGCTACGAGCAGTTGATTGCCGAACACGGTTATACGCAGAATGACCTCGGTGAAATCATCGGCAAGAGCCGCAGTCACGTCGCAAACAGCCTGCGGCTGTTGAAACTTCCGGAGCCGGTGCGCGACATGCTGTCCGAAGGCGCGCTCTCTGCCGGTCACGCACGGGCGCTTATTCCCACATCGGATCCTGCGACCCTGGCCCGCACGATTGTCGCCAAGGGACTTTCGGTGCGTGACGCCGAACGCATTGCGCAGAACGACATCCGTGCCCAGAACGATCCGAATTTCGGCAAGACGGCCCGCCGTGACGAAAAGGATGCGGACACGCTGGC
>NZ_JAEPRP010000030.1:20750-26883 GCF_016652895.1 Ensifer sp. SSB1 | reverse complement strand
CTTGAGCGAACCCTGTCGGATAGCCTTGGTCTTGAAGTCACCGTCAATCACAAGGCATCGGGCGGCCATCTTCGCATCGCCTACAAGACGCTCGATCAGCTCGAGGAAATTTGCCGTCTGCTCGAGCGTCGCTGAGCGTATTGCCCCGACATTTCTGAACGATGGACAGGCGCGCCCCGCACGTGAGGCGCGTCTTATTTATTGATTTATCTTTCTTTTTGCGCGAAGGCCCGTCTGCCACTCCCTTGAGGATGCCTGTCCGGATCTAGAGGAAAGCCTTGGTTTTAGAAAGACGAAGGCAGATAGAGGCATGGCGTGCCTTCGAACCAATCGCTTCAACGCCGTGCGGACTGCACGGCGATTGCCATGAGGTTCTGCAGAACCAGGCTTTCTTCGAGGCTGGCGCGGTTTCGGCTTTGGAAGATGGTCGTCTGCAGACGATTGAGTTCACGGCGTATTGCCGGTGCCGTCCACTGCTTCAATGCGGCTTCGACGATCGGCTTGCGTCGAAAATGCAGACCGCGGCCCAGCGTGGCAATTACCTGGCCCGCTTGCTGGCGGCTGGCATCCATTTCGGCGCGCATCACGTCGAGCTGCTGGAACTGTCGCAGGCAGGCTTGCAGCACTAGAAATGCCGGCGTTTTTGAGGTGGTGATCTTTTGCATGGCGTGCAGCAGGCCGTCGAGATCGCCCTTCAATACGGCGTCGACCGCGTCGTCGACGGAAATGGCGCTGGCGTCGCCGACGATATCGAGCACGTCTTCCTCATCGACAGCGCTCTTGCCACGGCAATACAGGGCAAGCTTGCGCAGTTCGTTGCGCGATGCCAGGCGGTCGCCGCCGAGCGCCTCTACCAGACGCGCACGGGCGGCCGGCGTGATTCCCAGCTTCTCGTCGCCAAGCTCCTTGTCGATCAGGGCCTGCAGGCCGCGGATGTCATCGCTGTAGCAGGCGATACAGGCGACTGAGCGGGCCGTTTCGCCAATCTTGCGGAGTGCTGCGCCCTTTTTCAGGTCACCGGCCTCGACGATCACGTAGCTCCCGGACGGTGGTTCGGCAGCCAGAAGGCCCATGGCATCGACGAGCGATTTCTCGTTGGCTGCGCCCCGCACCCAGATGAGCTTTTCGCCGCCAAAGAGCCCAATGGAATTGACTTCGTCGAGCAAGCGGCCAGGCGATTGCGCCAGTTCGCTGACATCGAGTTTCAAGACGGAAAATGGATCATCCAACGGCACGCCGCAACGCGCGGCAAGTGCCGAAGCGCGTTCGGAAACGAGCCCGCGATCGGGCCCGTAGAGAATGAACAACCGATAGACACCGGCAGACTTCTGGAGGAAGGAGTCGAATTCGTGCGACTTGACTTCGCTCATTCCGACACCGACTAGCGGCTGAGGGCCGCGGCGATATCAGCCCGGATCAGCTCTGCCAGTTCCCTCGCGGCGCGGTTTTCGCCGTCGCGAACGGCGCGCACCTTGGCAAATTCCTGAACGGGGAAATCGACGAGCGCGACCGCCGTGCGGTTGCCGGACTTGATCGTCTCGCCTGTACCGATCTTCGTCAGGTTATAGTCCGCCTTGACGACGATGCGACCGGCGCTGGCGCGATCGACACGGTCCTTGTTCTGATCGTAGAGCACGCCCATGGCGCGGGTCGTGACCTCAAGCGCCAGGTGATATTGCGGGTTCACCGGTTCGCCTTGTCCGCCTGCCGCCAGGAAGATCAGGGCGTTGCGCACTTCTTGCTCAACGCGGTCGTCAGCGTCGGAAATCTCGATCGCTGCCATTGCCGTGGAGGTGCCGACGGGATCGGAATAAAGCGGCCTGACCTGGCAGCCGGCGAGCGCGGTCAGCAAAAGAACACCTGCCAGCATCGGGATCGACCGAATGCGGAAGCCAGCTCTATCAGACAACGACATTGACGATCCTCTGGGGCACAACGATGATTTTCTTGGGGCTGCTGCCGTTGAGCGCGGACTTGACGGCCTCGAGCGCCAGGACGGCGCTTTCGATCGCACTCTGATCTGCATCGCGGGCGATTGTCAAATCAGCGCGCTTCTTGCCGTTGATCTGCACCGGAAGTGTGATTTCGTTCTCGACGACCAGCGCTGGATTGAAAGTCGGCCAGCCGCTCTCCGCGATCAGCCCTTCGCCGCCGATCTCGCGCCAGCATTCCTCGGCGAGGTGTGGCGTCATCGGGGCGATCAGGTTGATGAGGATCGACGTGGCGTCCTTCACAGCACCCGCGAGCGCCGCGTCCGCCTTGCCGGCGGCAACCTGGGTCAGCGGCGCGGCAAGCGTGTTCACGAGCTCATAGATGCGCGCCACGGCCTTGTTGAAGGCGAGCTTGTCGTAGTCCGCCTCAACCGCGCGCAGCGTCTTGTGCGCGGCCTGTGAAACCGGGAGCGCCTCGCCTTCAAGTGCCGGCGCAGCTTCGATCGCGCGCAGCTTCTCAGCGGCTTCGCTCAGCAGGCGCCAGACGCGCTGGACGAAACGATGTGAACCTTCGACACCGGCTTCGGACCAGATGACGTCACGGTCCGGTGGCGAATCGGAGAGAACGAAGAAGCGCGCCGTATCGGCGCCGTAGGAAGCGATGATGTCGTCGGGGTCGACAACGTTCTTCTTCGACTTCGACATCTTCTCGATCGAGCCGATGGCGATTTCTTCGCCGGTCTCCAGGAGAGTGGCGCGGCGGCGCCCATCGATCTCCTCGATGCGGATCTCGGCAGGCGTTACCCATTCGCGCTGGGCGCCTTCGCCGCGGCTATAGGTTTCGTGCACGACCATGCCCTGGGTGAAGAGCCCCTTGAACGGCTCGTCGATTGCCACATGGCCGGTCGCCTTCATCGCGCGGGTGAAGAAGCGCGAGTAGAGCAGGTGCAGGATCGCATGCTCGATGCCGCCGATATACTGATCCACCGGCAGCCAATGGTTGGCGACCTTGGGGTCGGTCGGGTTGTCTTCCCACGGCGCGGTGAAGCGCGTGAAATACCACGACGAATCGACGAAGGTATCCATCGTGTCCGTCTCGCGCCGAGCGTCCTTGCCGCAATGCGGGCAGGCTACGTGGCGCCAGGTCGGATGACGGTCGAGCGGATTGCCCGGCTTGTCGAAGGTAACGTCGGGCGGCAGCACGACCGGGAGGTCTGCCTTGGGAACCGGCACGACGCCGCAGTCTTCGCAATGGATGACCGGGATCGGGCAGCCCCAATAGCGCTGGCGCGAGATGCCCCAGTCGCGCAGGCGGAAGTTCACCTTGCGCTCGGCACGCGGCGTGCTGTCGAGCGTTTCCTTTTCGAGCTTCGAAGTGACCGTCTCGAAGGCTTCTTCGGTCGACAGGCCGTCGAGGAAGCGCGAGTTGATCATTACGCCGTCGCCGATATAGGCCTCGTCACCGATGGCGAAGGTCGCGGCATCGCCATCCCTCGGCATGACGACGGGAACGACCGGCAAGTCGTACTTGCGGGCGAAGTCGAGGTCGCGCTGGTCGCCGGAAGGGCAGCCGAAGATGGCGCCCGTGCCGTAGTCCATCAGCACGAAATTGGCGACATAGACCGGCAGTTCCCAGCTCGGGTCGAGCGGGTGCTTGGCGCGAATTCCGGTATCGATGCCCTTCTTTTCGGCCGTTTCCAGTGCGGCGAGCGAGGTGCCGGCACGGCGGCACTCCTCGCAGAATGCGTCGACTTCCGCGTTGGTGGCCGCTACTTGCCTGGCCAGCGGATGGTCCGCGGCGATCGCCAGGAAAGAGGCACCGAAGAGCGTGTCCGGTCGGGTCGTGTAGACGGTGAGCTCGGTTGCGTCGCCCGCGGTGCCGTCAACGAGTTCCCAACGCAGCGACAGACCTTCCGAGCGCCCGATCCAGTTCTTCTGCATCAGGCGCACCTTCTCGGGCCACTGATCCAGCGTGTCGAGGGCGTCGAGCAGTTCCTGGCTGAAGTCGGTGATGCGGAAGAACCATTGCGTCAGTTCGCGTTGTTCGACCAGCGCGCCCGAGCGCCAGCCGCGGCCGTCAATTACCTGCTCGTTGGCGAGCACGGTGTTGTCGACCGGATCCCAGTTGACCTTGGACTGCTTGCGATAGACGAGGCCCTTTTCCAGGAAGTCCAGGAACAGGTGTTGTTGGCGCTGGTAGTAGGCGGGGTCACAGGTCGCGAATTCGCGGTTCCAGTCGAGCGACAGGCCCATGACCTTCAGCTGTGCCTTCATCGAGGCGATGTTCTGGTAGGTCCAGCTTGCCGGATGCACGCCGCGCTCCATGGCGGCGTTCTCGGCCGGCATGCCGAAGGCGTCCCAGCCCATGGGATGCAGCACGTTGAAGCCACGGGCGCGCTTGTAGCGTGCCACCACGTCACCCATGGTGTAGTTGCGTACGTGGCCCATGTGGATGCGGCCCGAGGGATAGGGGAACATCTCGAGCACGTAGTACTTTTCGCGCGGATCGTCGTTCTCGGTCTGGAAGACCTCGTTCTTTTCCCATTCCTGTTGCCAACGGGGCTCGGCATCACGCGGATTGTATCGTTCGCTAGACATGTCTTTTCGATGTTCCGGAAGTTCTGCGGCGCATAGGGGCGCCTCATGATGTTTGGGGTGACCTTCACCACGAAACCGCCTGACGGTCAAGTTTTTGAAGGGTTTGCCGCGACACTTTGGCGGATTTGAGCCTGCCGGTGTGGCAGCGACCTTGGCAAGTCGACCAACTTTGCCTAAGCCCCTGGGTGGGTGGTTTGAAAATCCCGTGTCGGAGAGCAGGTCCATGGAAGTTCAAGAGCGGTTGCAGGATGTCGTGAGCCGGATTCAGGCGGCTGAGAAGTCTGCCGATCGGGCCGAGCGCGCCGTCACGCTGGTTGCGGTTTCCAAGACCTTCGATGCCGATGCCATCCGGCCGGTGATCGCGGCAGGCCAGAGGGTCTTTGGTGAAAACCGGGTGCAGGAAGCTCAGGGCAAGTGGCCGGAACTGAAGGCGGAGACAGCAGGCCTTGAACTTCACCTGATCGGCCCGCTGCAATCGAACAAGGCGGCCGAGGCGGTTGCTCTGTTCGATGTCATCGAGACGGTCGACCGCGACAAGATTGCCCGTGCGCTCGCTGCGGAAATGCAGAAGCAAGGTCGGAACCTCAGGCTTTACGTCCAGGTCAACACCGGGCTCGAGCCACAAAAGGCCGGCATCCCACCCGAAGAGACCGTTGCCTTCGTCGATCTCTGCCGCCAGGAACTGGGCCTCCAGATTGAGGGGCTGATGTGCATTCCGCCGGTCGAGGAAAATCCGGGCCCGCATTTCGCTCTGCTCGCCAAGCTTGCCGCCGCCTGCAAGCTCGAAAAGCTCTCGATGGGGATGTCTGGCGATTTCGAGACGGCCGTGTTGTTCGGCGCCACCAGCGTTCGGGTCGGTTCCGCCATTTTCGGCGCACGCTGACGATGGAGCGTTGAGGACGCTCCTCTCATTGTTTTGCGCGGCTGCGGACGCGAAACCGTTTCACTTCGCTGGAATTGCTCAATCTCGACTTATACCGCTTTCGTCGGGGTTCCCCTGCCCACTCATTAGCCTATCCTTGTGCACGAGGAGGCCGGACATGTCCGGCAACATGCATAGGGAGGAACGGAAATGGCGAGTCGCTATTCCGAAGTGTACGCCGCCTGGAAGGCGGATCCGCAAGGTTTCTGGTCCGGCGCTGCCGACGCGATCGACTGGTTCGAGCGTCCGCAACGCGCCTTTGATGCCGAAGGCGGCACCTATGGGCACTGGTATGCCGGTGGCTCGACGAACACCTGCTACAATTGTCTCGACCGTCATGTCGAGGCGGGGCGCGGCGAGCAGATCGCCTTCATCTATGACAGTCCGGTCACCGGCCGGGTGGAACGTATCTCCTATGCGGCACTGCTTGCCGATGTGAAGGCGCTGGCCGCCGTCTATCGGGGGCTCGGGGTCGGCAAGGGCGACCGCATCATCATTTATATGCCGATGATCCCGCAGGCAGCGGTTGCCATGCTGGCTGCCGCGCGCATCGGAGCCGTGCATTCCGTGGTCTTCGGCGGATTTGCCGCTAACGAGTTGGCGGTCCGCATCGACGATTGCCAGGCAAAGCTCGTGGTGTCGGCAAGCTGCGGCATTGAGCCCGGCCGAACCGTGGCCTACA
>NZ_JAEPRP010000030.1:11924-20740 GCF_016652895.1 Ensifer sp. SSB1 | reverse complement strand
ACAAGCCGCTGCTCGATGCAGCACTCGAGATCGCGACCCACAAGCCGACGCATTGCCTCGTCTTCCAGCGGGAAATGGCTGAAGCCGCCATGACCGAGGGACGCGACATCGATTTCGCTGCGGCGCTGGCGGCGGCGAAGCAGACGGGCGAAGAGGTTGGATGCACACCGGTTGCCTCCACCGATCCACTCTATGTGCTCTACACCTCGGGGACCACAGGTCAGCCCAAGGGCGTGGTGCGTGACAATGGCGGCCACATGGTCGCACTCAAATGGTCCATGGACAATTTCTTCGGCGTGCAGCCGGGCGAAGTGTTCTGGGCCGCCTCTGATATCGGCTGGGTGGTCGGCCATTCCTATATCGTCTATGGTCCGCTCTTGAACGGCAGCACGTCGATCCTCTTCGAAGGCAAGCCCGTCGGGACGCCCGATCCCGGGACCTATTGGCGGATCATCGCCGAGTACGGGGTGGCGGTAATGTTTACCGCGCCGACAGCGCTACGGGCGATCCGCAAGGAGGACCCCGACGCTTCCTATGTCGGCCGCTACGACCTGTCGCGCTTCCGCGCACTATTCCTGGCCGGTGAAAGGGCGGATCCGGACACGATCCGTTGGGCGGAGAGATCGCTTGGCGTGCCCGTCATCGATCACTGGTGGCAGACCGAGACCGGCTGGCCGGTGGCTGGCAACCCGATGGGTCTTGGCCTGCTGCCGGTCAAATATGGTTCTCCGGCGGTCCCGTTGCCGGGGTATGATGTCCAGATTCTCGACGATGCCGGACATCCGGTCGCGCCGGGAACGCTCGGCAATGTCGTCGTGAAGTTGCCTTTGCCGCCCGGCTGCCTGCCGACGCTCTGGAATGCCGACCATCGTTTCCGCGCGGCCTATCTCGAAGAATTCCCAGGCTACTACAAGACCGCGGACGCCGGTTACCTCGACGAGGACGGCTATATCTTCATCATGGCCAGGACCGACGACATTATCAACGTTGCTGGCCACCGGCTTTCGACGGGGGCGATGGAGGAAGTCTGCGCCAGCCATCCGGATGTTGCCGAATGTGCCGTCATCGGCATTGCCGATGATCTGAAAGGCCAGGTGCCGGCGGGCTTCCTTGTGATCAACTCCAATGTTTCCCGTGAAACGTCGGAGATCGAGCGCGAAGTGATTAGCCTCGTGCGCGAACGGATCGGGCCGGTGGCCGCTTTCCGGATGGCGATCTGCGTCAAGCGGTTGCCGAAGACGCGTTCGGGCAAGATCCTGCGGGCAACGATCCAGAAGATCGCCGATCGGCAACCCTGGAAAATGCCGGCGACGATCGATGATCCGGTCATTCTCGACGAGATCACCCTGGTCCTGCATGATCGGGGCATCGGCCTGTAGAGGATTTCTGAGCCGGCTTATGATGCATGCATCGCGGTGCACGCATCAGGCATTGACGATCGCCGCGAACCAATCGCCAAACGCGGCGATTGCCTTTGAGCGCGCTTTCTTGGTGATGAGAAAGTAGCTTTCCTCTTCGAGGGTGGCGATATCGGACAGGATCACCAGGTCGCCGTTCTCGATCTCCCGTCGGAAAACCTCGATCGGGCAAAGGGCCACGCCATGGCCGGCGATGACGGCCGTGGCGAGAAGGTTAAAGTCCTGGAAGATGGGCCCCCGCAGAGTTTGTCCTGTTGCCGCCCCCGCCTTCGCGAACCAATCGCGCCAGCGCGACGCAGTCTCGTCATGCAGCAGATCGGCGGAAGCGATCGCCTGCACGCTGTTCAACCCGCCCTTCCGCTCGATGTAACGCGGGCTCGCAACCGGCCGGTTGATTCGTGAAAACAGCCGGTCGAATCGGGTCCCCTCGCCGTCGTCGGCGCCGAGCGTGATCAGGACATCACAGCCGGTTTCGCGCAGTTGTTGCTCGGCCATCGCGTAGACGACCTTGACGTCGATCTCGGGGTGGCGGCCAAGAAAATCGCCGAGCGCCGGTATCAGCCAGCGGGTGGCGATCGATGGAATACAGGCGACGCTCACCTGCGTTCTGGCATTCTGCCGCAGCAACTCCGTTTCCGCAGCGATGCGCTCGAATGTCGATGTCAGCACCGCGGCCAGGCTCTCGGCTTCGGATGCCAGTTTTACGCCACGCTTCTCGCGCACGAAGAGCGGTCGACCGAACCACTCCTCCAGCAGCCGGATCTGGTGACTGATGGCCGCGTGCGTCACGTGCAGCTCGTCCCCGGCGCGGGAGAAGCTGGCCAGACGTGCTGCGGCTTCAAAGGCACGCAGCATACCGAGAGGTGGCAATGTCATCTGTAAGTTTTTCTCATGAATCTCATGAGCAATCGTCGTTTGAATAGTTCCCTATGTCAACGGATACTGAAGTTATCGCGGAAACGGGCGAGCATACCCGCCCGATATCATAAGAAATCTTTACAGATGGAGAGACCCATGTTCGTGCGCAGCCTGCAGCAGATCGAAGCAACCGATCATTTCGTGGAATGGGGCAGCGGTACCAGCCATCGCCTGCTGACTGAAAGGGATGGCATGGGTTTCACCGTATGCCACACGGTGGTGCGCGCCGGTACCGTATCGTTGCTCGAGTACCGCAACCATCTGGAGGCGTGTTACTGCATCGCCGGCCATGGTGAGGTCGAGGATATGCAGGGCAAGATTTTCCCGATCAACAAGGGCGACATCTATGTGCTGGACCAGCACGACAAACACTATCTGCGTGGTGGCAAGGACGAAGACCTGATCCTCGTCAGCATCTTCAATCCGCCGCTTGAAGGGACTGAGCGCCACAACCTCAATGACCCATCCGGTTCGGCTTACTGAACGCGTACGGGAGACTGGCCAACAAAAAAGCCCGGATCGACGATCCGGGCTTTTTTCATCGAGATGGACGGCGATCAGTAATGATCGTCTTCGTCCTCGTCTTTGCGGTCCGACTTCAGCGACTTGAGCTTGGCGAAGACGGCATCGGCGTCGATTTCCTTCTCTTCCTCGCGCTCGTAGCTGAAGCCCAGCTTTTCGGTCTCCTGAGCCGATTCCAGCGTCTGGCCGAGTTCGGCGGCCGTGGGCAGCGGACGGCCCTTGGAGGCGCGTTCGACTTCGAGGTCGAGGTCGATCTGCGAGCAGAGGCCGAGGGTCACGGGGTCCATCGGCGTCAGGTTGGCCGAGTTCCAGTGGGTGCGTTCGCGAATCTGCTCGATCGTCGATTTGGTCGTGCCGACGAGGCGGGAAATCTGCGCGTCCTTCAACTCGGGATGGTTGCGCACGAGCCAGAGAATGGCGTTCGGGCGATCCTGGCGCTTGGACACCGGCGTGTAACGCGGGCCTTTGCGCTTGCTATCGGGGACGCGGACCTTCGGCTCGGAAAGCTTCAGCTTGTGGTTGGGGTTTCCTTCCGCGCGAGCGATCTCGTCACGCGAAAGCTGGCCCGTCGCAATCGGGTCGAGGCCCTTGATGCCCTGCGCGGATTCACCGTCGGCGATCGCCTTTACTTCAAGCGGGTGCAGCTTGCAGAACTGCGCGATCTGGTCGAAGGACAGCGCGGTATTGTCAACGAGCCAGACGGCCGTCGCCTTGGGCATAAGCAGTTGCTGAGCCATGGATATAGTCCTTTTGTCCGCCGCGCCGGTGTCGCGGGCCGTGGAGTCTACCACTGATTTCCGGGAAATGTGGGCCTCTATACCGTCGTTGTCGCGAAATTGCAATTCTTCAGTTCCAAATGTCCTTTTGTCTAATTGCGGCGGGCATTTGACCTGCTATGAATGTGCGCGAAACGGGGTCGCCCTAGGAGGGGCGAGCCGCACTAGGAATGCGTAGGGAGGAAAATATGTCCGCCAAGATCTATCCGGTGTTGAAGTCTGCCAAGAGCCGGACGCTGCTTGACAATGCCACTTACCTGAAGTGGTACGAGGAGAGTGTTTCGGACCCGGCCAAGTTCTGGGGCAAGCACGGCAAGCGGATCGACTGGTTCAAGCCCTACACCAAGGTCAAGAACACCTCCTTCAAGGGCAAGGTCTCGATCAAGTGGTATGAAGACGGCCTGACCAACGTCTCCTACAACTGCATAGACCGCCACCTGAAGACGCATGGTGAGAAGACGGCGATCATCTGGGAAGGCGACAACCCCTATATCGACAAGAAGATTACCTACAACCAGCTCTACGAGCAGGTTTGTCGCCTTGCCAACGTCTTGAAGAAGCACGGCGTCAAGAAGGGTGACCGGGTCACCATCTACATGCCGATGATCCCGGAAGCATCCTATGCGATGCTCGCCTGCGCCCGCATCGGTGCGATCCATTCGGTCGTCTTCGGCGGTTTCTCGCCGGACGCTCTGGCCGGGCGCATCGTCGACTGCGAGAGCACCTTCGTCATCACCTGTGACGAGGGCGTGCGCGGCGGCAAGCCGGTGCCGCTGAAGGAAAACACCGATACGGCGATCGACATCGCAGCCAAGCAGCACGTGATCGTCAACAAGGTACTGGTCGTGCGCCGCACCGGCGGCAAGATCGGTTGGGCGCCGGGCCGTGACCTCTGGTATCACCAGGAAACGGCCACGGTGAAGCCGCATTGCGAGCCGGCGAAGATGAAGGCGGAAGATCCCCTGTTCATCCTCTATACCTCGGGTTCGACCGGCAAGCCGAAGGGCGTGCTGCACACGACCGGCGGCTACCTCGTCTATGCGTCGATGACGCACGAATATGTCTTCGACTACCGTGACGGCGAAGTCTATTGGTGCACGGCCGACGTCGGCTGGGTCACTGGTCACTCCTATATCGTCTATGGTCCGCTCGCGAATGCGGCGACGACCGTCATGTTCGAAGGTGTGCCGAATTTCCCCGATGCCGGCCGCTTCTGGGAAGTGGTCGACAAGCACAAGGTCAACGTTTTCTACACCGCCCCGACGGCGATCCGTTCGCTGATGGGCGCCGGTGACGATTTCGTCAAGCGCGCCTCGCGCTCGTCGCTGCGCCTGCTCGGTTCGGTCGGCGAGCCGATCAACCCGGAAGCCTGGGAGTGGTATTACAACGTCGTGGGCGAGCAGAAGTCGCCGATCGTCGATACCTGGTGGCAGACGGAGACTGGCGGCATCCTGATCACACCGCTGCCGGGTGCGACCGACCTCAAGCCCGGTTCGGCAACGCGTCCATTCTTCGGTGTTCAGCCGCAGCTCGTCGACAACGAAGGCAATGTTCTGGAAGGCGCTGCCGACGGCAACCTCTGCATCACCGACAGCTGGCCGGGCCAGATGCGCACGATCTACGGCGATCACGCACGCTTCGGCCAAACGTACTTCGCCACCTACAAGGGCAAGTACTTCACCGGTGACGGCTGCCGTCGCGATGAAGACGGCTACTATTGGATCACCGGCCGCGTCGACGACGTCTTGAACGTCTCCGGCCACCGCCTCGGTACGGCGGAAGTCGAATCCGCGCTGGTTTCGCATCACCTGGTCTCGGAAGCTGCCGTCGTCGGCTATCCGCATCCGATCAAGGGCCAGGGCATCTACTGCTACGTCTCGCTGATGGCCGGCGAGATCGGCAATGACGATCTCCGTGCGGCCCTGGTGAAGCACGTCCGTTCAGAGATCGGACCGATCGCCACGCCGGACAAGATCCAGTTTGCGCCCGGCCTGCCGAAGACCCGCTCGGGCAAGATCATGCGGCGCATCCTGCGCAAGATCGCCGAGGACGATTTCGGTGCGCTCGGCGATACCTCGACGCTCGCCGATCCGGCTGTCGTCGACGATCTGATCGCCAACCGCCAGAACAAGGCCTGACATTAACGGCCGCTGCACAGCATGTGCAGCGGCCGTTTCGACTGAACGAACAAGTCTGGCAAGCGATTTTCGGCATTGCCACGCGAAGCGTTTTTGCCCGCGTCTCGATTTCATGAGCCGGATTCAGATCACAGCTAAAGGCTGACAGTTGCGGCCTCAAATTCAGAAATCGATCGCCCGACCCTTGATCTCCCAATCGCCGTAGCGGGCAGGATCTTCACCGCCGCGTCCACCGATCTCCGGTGGCACTTCCTTCTTGGTCTCCGTCTGTCGCCGCTCCTCGGCCTCCTTCAGCGCGCGTATGGCCGCGGGCGGTAATGGCTTTTTCGGGCGATCGGGGGCGTTGTCATTGTCGTTCTGCATCTGAACGGTATCCGGATTCGAGCATCAATATTGAAGATCGGGGCATTTGCACCCATCATATAGGATGCCGTTCCCTCGACGGGAACCCTGATTCACGTGAAACACCGACGACCCCGGAGACTTTGATGAACCTTGTCCGCACCGCCATGCTGCTTGCAGTCATGACCGCCCTGTTCATGGCGGTGGGCTTTGTCATCGGCGGACGCGGCGGCATGATGATCGCCTTCGTCATGGCCGCGGGCATGAACTTCTTCTCCTACTGGAACTCCGACAAGATGGTGCTGCGGATGTATCGCGCCCAGGAGGTCGATGAGCGCAGCGCGCCGGAGTATTACGGCATCGTCCGTGACCTTGCTCGAAATGCCGGCTTGCCGATGCCACGCGTCTACGTGATCGACAGCCCGCAGCCGAATGCATTCGCCACCGGTCGCAACCCGGAAAATGCCGCGGTTGCCGCCTCCACCGGCCTGTTGCACGCGCTCAACTATGATGAAGTGGCGGGGGTGATGGCCCACGAACTGGCGCACGTGCAGAACCGCGATACGCTCACGATGACGCTGACGGCAACACTCGCCGGCGCCATCTCGATGCTCGGTAACTTTGCCTTCTTCTTCGGCGGCAACCGGGAGAACAACAACCCGCTCGGTTTCATCGGCACACTGGTCGCGATGATCGTGGCGCCGATGGCGGCGATGCTGGTGCAGATGGCGATCAGCCGTACCCGTGAATATTCGGCAGACCGGCGCGGCGCCGAGATCTGTGGCAAACCCCTGGCATTGGCCTCGGCGTTGCAGAAGATTGCCGGTGCGGCCCACCAGATTCACAATGACGACGCCGAGCGCAACCCGGCGACCGCGCATATGTTCATCATCAACCCGCTCTCCGGCGAGCGAATGGACAATCTGTTCTCGACCCATCCGAACACCGAAAATCGGATCGCGGCCCTACAGCAGATGGCCCAGGAAATGTCTTCGGTCTCGACGCCGCCGGTTCGTGCTGATAATCCCGTGCGCAAATCGCGCTCTGTGCCTTCTACCGGTTGGGGTCGCGGTGGTTCCGAACCGCCCAAAGGTCCCTGGTCCTGATGTCTGCAGAAAACAAAAACGATTCACGCCCGAAACGATCACACCGAGACGGTGCATCCGCGAAGTCGAAGAAGCCCGCCGCTGCGCCCCGCGGGCCGGAAAAGCCGGGCTTAAGGGCGCGTCAGGCCGCCGCAAAGATTCTGGCGGCGGTCATCGACCGCAAGACGTCGCTCGACGGCATGCTCGACAATGAACATGGCAATCCGGCCTATCGCGAACTCAACGAGGCCGATCGCGCTCTGGTTCGGGCGATCCTGAACTCCGCCCTTCGCCATCTCCCGCGCATCCAGGCCGCCATCAATTCGTTGCTGCAGACGCCCCTGCCGGAGGGTGCGCGCGCGCTTGAGCACGTGCTTGCCGTGGCAGCGGCGCAGATCCTCTATCTCGATGTGCCGGACCATTCTGCCGTCGACCTCGCGGTGGAGCAGGCGCAGGGAGACCCGCGCAATCGGCGTTTCGCCAATCTGGTGAATGCCATTCTCAGGCGCCTGTCGCGTGAGAAGGACGCCATTCTCGAAAGCGTGCGTGACTTACCAGCGATGCCGGACTGGTTCTTCGAGCGCCTGGTTGCCCGCTACGGCGCAGAACCAGCCCAGCAGATCGCCGAAGCGCAGCTCACGCCGGCGGCTATCGATCTGTCGGTCAAGTCGGAACCCGCTGGTTGGGCCGAGCGTCTCGGAGGCACCGTCCTGCCGACAGGTTCCGTTCGTCTTGGCGCATTCTCCGGTTCCATTCCTTCCTTAGCCGGATTCGACGAAGGCACCTGGTGGGTTCAGGATGCCGCAGCGTCGATACCGGCGCGGCTGTTCGGCGATCTCGCCGGCAAGCGGGTCGTCGATCTCTGTGCAGCACCGGGTGGCAAGACTGCTCAACTCATTCTCGCTGGTGCCGAAGTGACGGCGCTTGATCAGTCCGGCAGCCGCTTGCGTCGGTTGAGGGGCAATCTGAAGCGGCTTGGCCTGGAGGCGGAGACGAAGGAAGTCAACATGGCCGACTTCCAGCCGGAAACGCTGTTCGATGCGGCGCTGCTCGACGCGCCCTGCTCTTCCACCGGTACGACGCGTCGTCACCCGGACGTGCTGTGGACCAAGGGGCCGGAGGATATCGCAAAGCTCGCTGCCTTGCAGGAGCGTCTGCTCCGCCATGCGCTCACCGTGGTCAAGCCCGGCGGCATCGTCGTCTTTTCCAATTGCTCTCTCGATCCGCTCGAAGGCGAGGAGGTCGTCGAACGGGTGGTCGGCTCCGGCGCTGCCTATGAACGGATTGCTATTTCGGCTGCGGATTGGCCGGGGCTTGAGGATGCTATCACGCCACTTGGCGAAATGCGCACCACGCCGGCCATGCTGCCGCTCGATGCACCCTTCGCCAGCGGTCTCGATGGCTTCTACGCGGCGGTGATTCGCCGCAAATAGCACCGCCGATTGAGTTCAGGCCTGTCAAAATGGGGCTCAAGGCCCTGTTTTGTCGCGTCATTTGACGCTTTCGCGTCGGAGGCCTATCAAAGATGACAGTATTGATAAAAGTTTAATGGTCTCTCTGGCACCATGCGGCGGCTGGCGCGAGACCATCGCCCGTTCGGACGTTTGAGCGGTCGTG
>NZ_JAEPRP010000030.1:0-11914 GCF_016652895.1 Ensifer sp. SSB1 | reverse complement strand
GCCAGAAATGAGGAAACCGGCGGCGTTGATGTTGTTTTCCGGCAGGCGGAGGCTTTCTTACCTGTATGTGCGTGAAGGCTGGCGTCGTGTGTCGCGCCGGCTATCGATCGGCCGCGTCTCCACTTTGCGTTTTACCGGTTCGACGCCCAACCGCCTGATTGTCGCGCCGACCGATCTTCGAGCCGTCGATCCCTTCGTTGCCGAAGAAATTCTCGCCGGGCGCTTCCCGCTTGCGGGCCGCGTCCTCGATACGGAAGGCGAGTCGCCGTTCGAGATCGACTTGCCGTCACGTGAATTCGCGGCGCGCTTGCATTCCTTCGGCTGGCTGAGACACCTGCGTGCGATCCGCGAGGATGCCGGCTATGTGCGCTTGCGCCAAATCGTCGACGACTGGATCGCCACCCATGGCCGCGATCTTGGCGGCATCGCCTGGGATCCGGATATCATCGCTCAGCGCATCATCGCCTGGCTTTCGCATTCGCCGGTGGTTCTGCGCAATGCGGAACATGGCTTCTATCGCCGGTTCCTCAAGAGCCTTGCGCTCCAGGTGCGCTACCTTCGTCATATTGCCGAAACGGTGCGTGACGGCGAGGCGAAGTTGAGGGTGCGGCTTGCGCTCGCCATGGCGTCGGTCTCCATGCCGGCTTCGCCGAGCGCCATCCGCAAGGCTTCGCGCCATCTCGATCTCGAGCTCGACCGACAGATCCTGCCGGATGGCAGCCATTGCTCGCGTAGTCCGCGGGCCGGGCTCGAATTGCTGCTTGACCTGCTGCCGCTCAGGCAAACCTACGTCAATCTCGGCCATGACGTGCCGTCGCGGCTGATCCCGTGCATCGACCGGATGTATCCGGCTCTGCGCTTCTTCCGGCATCAGGGTGGCGAACTGGCGCTGTTCAATGGCGCGACATCTGTCCTGGCGCATGAACTGGCCTCGGTGCTGCGCTATGACGAGACGGCAGGAGAGCCGTTCCGTTCGCTGCCGCATGCGCATTACGAGCGTCTTGCGGTCGAGAACACGGTTGTGATCATGGATACCGGCCGCCCGCTTTCCGTCGACCTTTCGCGAAGCGCCCATGCCGGCTGCCTGTCCTTCGAAATGTCCTCCGGCAAGACGCGCTTTGTCGTCAATTCTGGCGCACCGAAGTTTGCCGGCGATCGTTTCCGGCAGATTTCGCGCACAACTGCAGCGCATTCGACGGTCACCGTCAACGACACGTCCTCGTCGCGTTTCTCACAATCCCGTTTCCTCGGGCCGATCATGACGACAGGCGTCTCCAAGGTCGCGGTGACGCGTAAGGACGATCCCGGCGGGCTGGAGTCGGTGACGGCCAGTCATGATGGCTATCTCGCCGCCTTCGGGCTGGTGCACGAACGTGACATCGGCGTCCTGAACGGCGGCCGCATGATCCGCGGTCGCGATCGGTTGTCGCGTGCCGATGGCAGTGATCCGGACGAAGCCGATACGGCGACGGCGGTGGCGCGCTTCCATATTCATCCGGCCGTCGGCATTCGCCAGAACAACGCGCGCGAGATCTTTCTGACCGCGCCGGATGGCGAGATCTGGCTCTTTGCCTGCCAGGATGGGGAGCTTGCGGTGGAAGAGGATATCTTCTTTGCCGATCCCTCCGGCATCCGTGCATCGTCCCAATTGACCGTAACCTTCGCCGTTGCCCGCCAGCCGGAGATCCAGTGGACCTTTTCGCGCGCGAACTGAGGTGTCTGTTTAGCGCCAAGGTTGGTCGGGAAATTTGTCTGGCGTCTTCAGATCCCATTCGCCGCGCCGCCGTTAGTGACTGCGCTGATGAATTTGGATCGATCCGATCCAAATTCATCACGATCTTCGGGCGTGTCGAGGTTCCTTCGACCAGCAAGCTATGCTAACGGGCAGCCATCTCAACCGCCGGAGCTTCCTCCCGGGCGTCCGGCGCCGCCAAAGGAGCATGGTTGATGGCTGTCGCCTCCAAGAAAATCCCCGCCCCGAACGAGGTTACGGTTCGCACCGCCCTCCTCTCCGTCTCCGATAAGACCGGTGTCGTCGAGCTCGCGCGCGCCCTGTACGAAAAGGGCATCCGACTCGTTTCGACGGGCGGCACGCACAAGGCACTCTCGGAGGCTGGCCTGCCGGTAAGCGACGTTTCCGAACTGACCGGTTTTCCTGAAGTCATGGACGGTCGCGTCAAGACGCTGCATCCGGGCGTGCATGGCGGCCTCCTGGCGATCCGCGACGATGCCGATCATGTTGCCGCCATGTCGACGCACGGCATCACCGCGATCGACCTCGCGATCATCAACCTCTATCCCTTCGAGGAAGTCCGGGCCAAGGGCGGCGACTATCCGACGACGGTCGAAAACATCGACATCGGCGGCCCGGCAATGATCCGCGCCTCGGCCAAGAACCACGCCTATGTGACGATCGTCACCGATCCGGCCGACTATTCCGTGCTGCTCGAAGAGCTTGCTTCCGGCAAGACGACCTATGCCTTCCGCCAGAAGATGGCGGCCAAGGCCTATGCCCGCACCGCCGCCTATGACGCGGCGATTTCCAACTGGTTTGCCGAGGCCCTCGACACCCCGATGCCGCGCCACCGCGTCATCGGCGGTGTGCTCAAGGAAGAAATGCGCTACGGCGAAAACCCGCACCAGAAGGCCGGCTTCTACCTGACGGGCGAGAACCGCCCAGGCGTCGCCACCGCGGCGCTGCTGCAGGGCAAGCAACTGTCCTACAACAACATCAACGACACGGATGCCGCCTTCGAACTGGTGGCTGAGTTCCTGCCTGAGAAGGCACCGGCGGTCGCGATCATCAAGCACGCCAATCCTTGCGGCGTTGCCACCGCGCCGACGCTTGCCGAAGCCTATCGCCGGGCGCTTGCGTGCGATTCCACCTCGGCTTTTGGGGGCATTATCGCGCTCAACCAGGAGCTTGACGCGGAGACGGCTGAAGAAATCGTCAAGCTCTTCACCGAAGTGATCATCGCGCCTGCCGTCAGCGACGCGGCCAAGGCGGTGATTGCCCGCAAGCCGAACCTGCGCCTGCTTGCGACCGGTGGCCTGCCCGACCCGCGTGTTCCGGGCCTTGCTGCCAAGACTGTCTCGGGCGGCCTGTTGGTGCAGACGCGTGACAACGGCATGGTCGAGGATCTCGAACTCAAGGTCGTCACCAAGCGCGCGCCGACTGCACAGGAACTCGAAGACATGAAGTTCGCCTTCAAGGTGGCGAAGCACGTGAAGTCGAATGCGATCGTCTACGCCAAGGACGGCCAGACGGCCGGCATCGGCGCAGGGCAGATGAGCCGTGTTGACTCGGCCCGCATTGCCGCGATCAAGGCCGAAGAAGCCGCCAAGGCGCTGGGTCTTGCAACGCCACTGACCAAAGGCTCGGCCGTTGCTTCCGAAGCCTTCCTGCCGTTTGCCGATGGCCTGCTCTCGGCGATTGCGGCGGGCGCCACCGCCGTCATCCAGCCGGGTGGCTCGATGCGCGACGAAGAGGTGATTGCGGCTGCGAACGAACATGGCGTCGCCATGGTCTTCACCGGCATGCGCCACTTCCGCCACTAAGATCGTCTGGATGGGCGCTGGGCGTCTGTCCGGAATTGGCCGCCAAGGCACCAACCAGTCAGAAGCCGTCGCGTCCCCAGGATGCGGCGGCTTTTTTGCGTCCGTCATCGGCCGGATAGGGCGTGCGCAGAAGGATCAGCAGGCCGATCACCAGAAAGGCGATCAGTGCCATCATGCCGATTCTTGCCGACCCCGTTGCAAGGGTAATCGTGGCAACGGATGCGGGGGCGAGGAACGATGTGGCCCGGCCGGACAATGCATAGAGGCCGAAGTAGCGACCAGCCTCGTCCAGGCTGACGCTGCGGGCGAGGTAGGAGCGCGATGAGGCCTGAACGGGGCCAAAGGCGACGCCAACGAGCAGGCCGTAGAGAATGTAGGCCTTTTCGGCGGCCGTTCCGAACAGGCCGCCGGTATCTTCCATCGACAGCGGTAGCAGCCCGAAGAGCGTGAAGCCTGGACCCGTCGAGACGATGCCGATCGTGGCAATCGTCAAGCAGATCAGGCTGGCGGTGACGATCACCTTGGAGCCAAGGTGCGCATCCAGCCAGCTCGCACAGAGGCAGCCGCAGATCGCGACGACGTTGAGAATGATGCCGTAGACGCCGAGCTCCAGGGTCTGCCACGCGAACATCGCGGCCGCGAAGGTGCCGCCGAGCGCCAGGAGACCATTGACTCCGTCCTGAAAGATCATGCGCGCGATGAGAAAGCGCAGGATCCCGCGCCTTTCGCGAAGCTCGCCGAGCGTGCCCTTGAGCTCCCTGAGGCCAGTGACGGTTGCCTTTCCGAGGGACATTGCCGCCTTGGTGGCATCGGGCGTAAACAGGAACATCGGCAGGATAAAGACGAGGTACCAAACGGCGGAGATCGGGCCGGTGATGCGCGCATCCTCCCCCTTTGCCGGATCCAGACCGAACAGAGGGTCGATGCCAAGTGCCGTCTTGCCATCTTCGGCGCTGCCGGCAAGCAAGGCAACGACGGCAATCAGCACGATCATGCCGCCGAGGTAGCCAAGCCCCCAGGCGATGTTGGAGATGCGGCCAACGTCCTTCTCCGGAACGAGGCGCGGCATCATCGAATCGTTGAAGACGATCGAGAATTCGGCCGCGACCGTCGCAAGGATCATGAAGATCGCCGGATAGAGGATCGGCGAGCCAGGAGCGGCAAACCAGAGCATAGCCAGCGATGCGATCTTGATGACGGCGAAGAAGGCAATCCAGGGTTTGCGCGGCCCAGTGGCGTCGGCGATCGAGCCGAGCACCGGCGACAGAACCGCGATGATGATGCCCGAAACGGTCAGCGTATAGCCCCACATCGCCTGGCCGACGGCATGGTCCTCCGTCAGTCGGGAAACGAAATAGGGGCCGAAGATGAAGGTGGTGATGACGGTGAAGAAGGGCTGCGCTGCCCAGTCGAACAGCATCCAGCCGGCAATGCCCGCACGGGACGTGCGTGGCTGGTCTTCAGTCCTCTCGGCCGAAATCTGCAAGGTCCCCTCCCGAAACGACTGCGCCGCGCGTCTTCAGAACGCGCGGCGCAGCCTATCTTCAATTGAACCGATTCCCAAAGGTCCGGAGCAGGATGCGGACAAAAAAACTGCCCGCATCCACCTTCGTCCTGTTACTTCGCCCTACCGCGTGCAAGGTCGTTGAGGAGACCTGCAGCGACGGTGATCTTCGCGAGCGTGGTTTCCCCCTTCTCGGTCAAAAGTCGGAGCTGGCCGGTCGCCTGGGCGACACGGACGCGTTCGCTTTCTTCCCAGGCGGCAACCGGATTGCGTTCCTTCTTCTGCTCGCGCAGCGCTGCCGCGGTGATATCGCGCCGTGCAGCGGCGATATCGGAGACGGCGCGTGACAGCGCCATCGCCTCGAACTGCTCGGTTGCTGGAACGCGATCGGATGCCGCCAGCAGGCGGTTGATCCGGAGCGTATCGGTGACGGCGAAGTAGCCCTGCGCCGTGCGGCTCAGCGTCTCGCCGGTTTCAGCGGCAATCTGCATGATCTCGGGCACGAGCGTCATCAGCGCCAGTTCCGAGATTTCCTCGGCGAGCTTGGCGGGGACGCCGCCCTCGACGAAGGCTGCGGTCTTCAACCGTGCTTCCTCGGCGCTCTCGCCGGAGACTGCAGTGCGCATGGTCGCGCGCAGCTTCTGCAGGCCATCGCCGAGGCGCGATACCGCCTCGGAGACCGAGCCAGTCGCCGCATGGGTGCGCAGCGCCCGCTCGGTGACGAGCGTGAAGATGCGGCCAACCTCCTGATAGAGGATGTTCTGCAGGCCGCCGCCGATCTTGTTGTCGAGCGCGTCGATCTCGTCATAGATCCGCGGCAGGTCGAAGCCGTCGAGCGCCAGCACTGCCGCCTTGACGACGTCAGCCGAGAGGAAGCCGGTGGCATCCGTCAGCGTCGAGACGAAGGCCGGACCACCGCGATTGATGACCTCGTTGGCGAGAATCGTCGCGATGATCTCGCGGCGCAGGCGGTGCCCGTGGATGTCGCCGGCATAGGTCTTGCGCATCTTGCCCGGGAAGTAACGCTCCAGCGTCGCCGTGAAGTAGGGATCGTCGGGCAGCTCGCTCGCAATCAGCTCATCGAAGAGGACGAGCTTGGAGTAGGAGAGCAGCACGCCGATTTCCGGGCGGGTCAATGGCTTGCCTGCCTGGTAGCGCTCGGTCATCGCCTGGTCGGTCGGCAGCGTCTCGACCTTGCGGTTGAGATGGCCGTCGGCCTCCAGCCGCGTCATGAGACGGCCGAGCGTCGTGCGGTTGCCGAGCCCTTGCATTGCGGTCAGCGAGATCGCCAGCGACTGCTCGTAGTTGTTGCGCAGCACCAGGTGACCCACCTCCTCGGTCATCGAGGCGAGCAGCGTGTTGCGCTTCGGACGGGTCAGGCGACCATCGCGCATGGCCGAGGCAAGCGCGATCTTGATGTTGACCTCGACGTCCGACGAGTTCACGCCGGCCGAGTTGTCGATGGCATCCGAGTTGCAGCGGCCGCCATTGAGGCCGAAGCCAATACGGCCCTTCTGGGTGACGCCAAGGTTGGCGCCTTCGCCGATGACGCGGGCGCGGACCTCTTCGGCCGCCACGCGAATGGCGTCGTTGGCGCGATCGCCGACTTCAGCATCCGTTTCGTTGCTGCCGCGCACATAGGTGCCGATACCGCCGAACCAGAGCAGATCGACCTGGCTCTTCAGGATCGCGTTCATGATCTCGAAGGGCGTTGCCTTCTGCTTGTCGAGGCCGATGGCTGCCATCGCCTGCGGCGTCAGCGTCACCGATTTCTCCGCACGCGAAATGATCATCGCGCCTTCCGAAAGCGTCTTGCGGTCATAGTCCTGCCAGCTCGAACGCGGCAGGGCGAACATGCGCTTGCGCTCAGCAAAGGAGCCATCGATATCCGGATTCGGATCGATGAAGATATCGCGGTGATCGAAGGCCGCGATCAGGCGGATCTTTTCAGACAAAAGCATGCCGTTGCCGAAGACGTCGCCCGACATGTCGCCGACGCCGGCAACCGTGAAGGGCGTCGTCTGGATGTCGGTGTCCATCTCGCGGAAGTGCCGCTTGACGGTTTCCCAGGCGCCGCGAGCGGTGATGCCCATCTTCTTGTGGTCGTAACCTGCCGAACCACCCGATGCGAAGGCGTCGTCGAGCCAGAAGCCCGCTTCCTGCGCCAGGCCGTTGGCCGTGTCGGAGAAGGTCGCGGTGCCCTTGTCGGCGGCAACGACGAAGTAGGGGTCGTCGCCGTCATGGCGCTGCGTATCGGCCGGCGGCACGACGTCCTGGCCGACGATGTTGTCGGTGACCGACAGAAGCGTGCGGATGAAGGTCTTGTAGGCTTCGGTACCAGCCTTGAAGATTTCGTCGCGGGTGCCGCCGACCGGAAGCAGCTTCGGATAGAAGCCGCCCTTGGCGCCGACGGGCACGATAACGGCGTTCTTGACCTGCTGCGCCTTCACCAGGCCGAGCACTTCCGTGCGGTAGTCCTGGGCGCGGTCCGACCAGCGAAGGCCGCCACGGGCGACTTTGCCGAAGCGCAGGTGCACGCCCTCGACCTCGGTGCCGTAGACGAAGATTTCGCGGAACGGGTGCGGTTCCGGCAAACCGTCGAGCTGCTTCGGGTCCAGCTTGAAGGCAAGGACCGCGCGCGGCTTGCCGTCGACGTCATGCTGGAAGTAGTTGGTCCGAAGCGTTGCTTCGATCGCGTTGACGTAGCGGCGCAGAATCCGGTCTTCGTCGAGGCTCGGAACCGCCGAGAGCGCGTCTTCGATCGCGGACAGCAGCGCGTTGCACTTCTTGGCGCGCGGCTTGTCCTCGAGCTTCGGATCCATGCGGGTCACGAACAGCTTGAAGATGTCGGCGGCAATTGCCGGATACTTGTTCAGGGTGTCGGCGATATAGCCCTGTGAGTAGGTGATGCCGGCCTGGCGCAGATAACGGGCATAGGCG
Source organism: Ensifer sp. SSB1 (assembly GCF_016652895.1). Lineage (NCBI taxonomy): Bacteria > Pseudomonadati > Pseudomonadota > Alphaproteobacteria > Hyphomicrobiales > Rhizobiaceae > Ensifer > Ensifer sp. SSB1. The sequence continues at coordinate 3,912 of NZ_JAEPRP010000030.1, read as the reverse complement.
CGCAGCACTGTCACTTCGCGGGCGTTGAGGCCCGCAAGCAGGATCAGCCGATTGAAGTTGTCGTCCTCGATCGAGCCGTTCCAGGCGGCCAGGAAGGCTTCTTCCAGGGCCGGGCCGGTCTTGTCGAGGTTCAGCGCGTGTCCGTCGCGGTGGATTAGCTCCATGTCGTGCAGCACGACCTTGCGCTGTTCTTCGCCGTGGGCGTTGACGCCGATGTCATAGGTCTGCTCGCTGATCACCCGGAAGCCGAGGTTTTCGAGCAGCGGCACGCGGCGCGACAGCGATACCGGTTCGCCGGCGTGGAAGATCTTCAGCTCGGCCGTATCGGCACGCATGACCGCGCGGGGATAGTTGTAGAACGAGATCCGGATCGGATCCGGGCCCTTGCACGCCGCGATATCGGCCAGATCAGCATAGGCCTCCGCCGGCGTGAAGAACGACTGGTAGGCATTGTCGACATCAAGCTCGATGCCGTCCTTGCGGGCGAGCAGGTCGAACCGGTCGATCCAGCGGGTGACGATGCCGCGCACCGCTTCTTCGAGCTTGGCCTGCGGAATGCGCGGCGTCTTGCCGGCGGAGCGGCCGATGATGAAGTGGACACGGGCGAGGCCCCCTTCCGGGAAGGCCGGATAGTAGGCGGAGACGCGGCCGTCATAGACCGTCTTCAGGTAGTCGCCGATCTTTTCGCGGACATCCGAATCGTACTGTTCGCGCGGCACAAAGACGATGACCGAGACGAAACGGTCGAAATGGTCGATCCGCGGCAGGACGCGGATGCGCGGCCGGTCGCCGAGTTCGTTGATCTGCTCGCAGAAGGCGGCAAGCAGGCCGACATCGATCTGGAACAGGTCGTCGCGCGGATAGGATTCCAGCGTGTTGGCGAGCATCTTGCCGGAGTGGCTCTGCGGGTCGTAGCCAAAATGATCGACGATCTTCTCGATCTTGTGGCGCAACAGCGGAATTTCTGCTGCCTGGCGCGTATAGGCGGTCGAGGTGAACAGGCCGACGATGCGCAGTTCCCCGGTGACATTGCCGTCGGCGTCGAACCGCTTGATACCGATATAGTCCATATAGGCGCGCCGATGCACGACGGACTTCACGTTGGCCTTGGTAACGATCAGGAAATCCGGGCCGTCCAGGAAGGCGAGGATTTCAGGTGTGGTCAGCACCGCGTCCTTGCCCTGGCGCAAGACGCGCACGTCGGGGTTGGAAAGGATGCCGAGGCCCCTGCCCTTGCCGCGTTCGACGGCTGCCTTCTCGCCCTTGCCCGAATAGGTGTATTCGCGCATGCCGAGGAAGGTGAAGTTGTTGTCTCGCAGCCAGCGAAGGAAGGCGAGCGCCTCGTCGCGGTCGCTCTTCTTGCGCGACGCGTTGTAGGCTTCGAGCTCCTGCATGGCCTGGTCAAGCAACGTCGTCATCGCCGGCCAGTCGTGCACGGTCTGATGGACCTGCTCCAGCACGTCGCGGATACGGTTGCTGAGTTGTTCGGCCTCGACCGGGGCCAGCTTCGTCAGGTGGATCTGGATGTGGCTGACGCGGTGCGACGGATCGCTTTCCTCTTCCGGATCGAAGAGCTTTGCCGGTTTGCCCGGTTCCTTGACCAGAATGGGGTGGATCGCGAGGTGAATGTCGCGGTGCGTGCTGGTGATTTCCCCCATGATCGAATCATAGAGGAAGGGCATGTTGTGCTCGGTGATCGCGATGATCGAGACCTCGGTGCCGCCAGGTGCGACGCCTTCGACGCTTTCGACCGAAACCTGTGGCTTGCCACCGTCCCAGCGGGTGAGTTCCCGATGCGCGTGGGCTGCAATCAGCGCCAGCATGTCCGCCGAATAAAGATCGAGGTCGTCGTTGCTGGCCCCACCGAAGAGGATCTCCGGCGCCAGCCCGTCGACGCCCAGTTTGATGGCGGCCGCCTTTGCTGCGTCGATGTGTCTGTCCCGCTTCGGATTGTATTTCACGCCCATGAAGTCTCTCCCATTCATGATAGGCCAAACCCTATCAGAACCATGGCTAATGGCGACCGCTTTTTACGCCGATTTCGGCAAAATCGAGCCAAAAATTGGAGAATTTCACGTGAAAACAGCTTAAATCCATTTAAATCGAAGGCAAATTCGCGAAAATTGCTCGAAAATCGATGAAAAAGCACGAAAACGCTAGCGGCTTCGACTGGACCTATCTGCCATCGCCTGTTGACAGGGCAGTGACAGTCGGGTGATCAGAGTTTCTAGACCGAAGGATTGGACTCGTCGATGCCCGAAATGCCCTCCCTGCCCGGTGCCGTCATCGTCATCTCGAGCCATGTCGTGCGTGGCAAGGTCGGCAACCGGGCCGCGGTCTTCGCGCTGGAGACACTGGGGCACCCGGTCTGGGCCTTGCCGACAGTCATTCTCCCCTGGCATCCCGGGCACGGACGCTCGACCCGCGTCACCATCTCGGACGCGGATTTCCAGTCGGTGATCGACGATCTCATTGCTGCGCCCTGGGTCGACGAGGTGCGCGCCGTGCTTTCCGGCTACCTCGGCTCGGCCGGACAGGCTGAAGGCGTTTCCCGGCTGGTGACGGCGCTGAGGGAGCGCAATCCCAAGCTGATCTATGCATGCGATCCTGTTATTGGCGATGCCGGCGGGCTCTATGTTCCGGAGGCGACCGCGACGGCCATTCGCGACCAGTTGCTGCCGCTTGCCAATCTGGCGACGCCGAACCGCTTCGAGCTGGCCTGGCTTGCGGGCGCGACGCTGGAAACGAATACGGCGATCCTCGATGCCGCGCTCGGCCTCGGCCCGGCCCGCGTGCTGGTGACATCGGCGGTGCCGATGATGAGCGGCGGTACAGGCAATCTCTTCCTTTCGGGCAATCACGCGCTGCTCGCCGAACATCGGCTCGTCGAGAACCCGCCAAACGGTACTGGAGACTTGCTGACCGCCGTCTTCCTGGCGCGACTTCTCGAAGGATTGTCGGAGGAGCGTGCATTGCAAATGGCGACCGCGAGCGTATTTGAAATCATCGCCCGCAGCGTCAAGCGCGGGGCGGATGAACTGACGATCGAGCAGGATGCGTCCAGCCTTTCGACGCCGATGGCGATGGTGCAGATGCGCCGGCTGGTGCATCCCAATCAGATACGGCGAAAATAGAAGAAGCTGTTCATCGACGATGCCTGGAAGACATTGTGGATTGAACTTTGGATCATGATGACTTTCATGACTCGGAGCTGGACGCGGGCGAAAGCCGGCACCCAGCCCGAAGCAGCAGCGGAGCAACCGATGGACAAGCAGCAGCAGCGTTTTCCGGATCACCTTCTGAACGGCTACCACAACTTCATGAACGGCCGTTTCAGCGAACAGCAGAAGCGCTACAAGGCGCTGGCGGAAACCGGCCAGAAACCGAGGACGATGGTCGTCGCCTGTTGCGATTCGCGCGCCGCGCCGGAAACTATCTTCGATAGCGGGCCGGGCGAACTCTTCGTCGTGCGCAACGTCGCCAATCTCATGCCACCCTACGAGCCCGACGGTCACTACCATTCGACTTCGGCGGCGCTCGAGTTCGCCGTGCAGTCTCTGCGTGTCAGCGATATCGTCGTGATGGGCCATGGCCGCTGCGGCGGTATCAAGGCGGCGCTCGATCCGGATGCCGAGCCGTTGTCGCCGGGTGACTTCATCGGTCGCTGGATGAACCTGCTGAAGCCGGCCGCCGAGCAGATCCAGAGCAACGACGTCATGACCCAGGGGGAGCGGCAGCGCGCGCTGGAGCGGGTCTCGATCCGCAACTCCCTCGCCAACCTGCGCACCTTCCCCTGCGTCCAGATTCTGGAAGCCAAGGGCAAGCTGCATCTGCATGGCGCCTGGTTCGACATCTCGACCGGCGAGCTCTGGGTCATGGATCCCACGACCGGCGACTTCTCCCGTCCAGGCA